>JAMOOA010000001.1 GCA_027066255.1 Candidatus Altimarinota bacterium
TCTCCGCACGAGTCGCATCATCATGCTCGAGGAATGGAAGAAGTGAAGTCTCAACTGACATCGTTTGTTTCGGAGAAACATCCATATGCGTTATCTCATTTACATGAGAGATAGTCGGAACATTCCCAACTCTGGCTGAGATACGTGTATCAAGGAAGTTTCCAAACTCATCTGAAAGAGTGTTTGCTTCAGCAATAGCGAGCTTTCTCTCTTGATGTGCATCAAAATAATTGAACTCTTGAGAAAGAAATCCTCTTACTTTTATTTTCTTGTCTGTGATAGATTTTTTGATAGCTGCAGCATCTTTTTCGTTTATGAGTTTCTTATCTGCAACAATGATTTTTCCTTTTGCGTCGACTATATCTCCAAGAGAAATTCTATTGACTATGTCTTTTCCATCATTTTTTACGTCATGCTCCACAACTCTAAATGGAGTCAATAAGAATCCAAATCTATCTACTTTTGCGTAGGTAGCCATATGAAGTACGAGACCGATATTTGGTCCTTCAGGAGTAGCAATAGGACAGATACGTCCATACTGAGTTGGATGTACATCACGAACTTCAAAACTTGCTCTTTCTCTCGTAAGACCTCCCGGCCCCATAGCTGAGATTCTTCTCTTATGTGCAAGCTCACTGAGTGGGTTTGACTGATCCATAAACTGTGAAAGCTGAGATGAACCAAAGAATTCTTTAAGGATTGCCACTACTGGACGAGAATTAATAAACGTACCTGGAGTAGCATCATCGAGCTCTACAATAGTCATCCTGTCTTTTGCAATTCTTTCCATTCTGGCGATACCAACCTTTATCTTGTCAGTAACAAGTTCTCAAACTGATCTCACTCTTCTGTTTTCCAAATGATCAATATCATCAAGAGTATATCCTTCTCTTCCTGCAAGTATAGCAAAATAATATTTCAAACTTGCTACAAGGTCATCAATAGAAAGAAATTTTCCATTTTCATCCTCGTATTTTGTTTTAATTCCCATCTTTGAAGACATCTTCATACGTGCTATCTCTCCGAGATCAAATCTCTTTGAATCAAAAAATGTTGCTTGAAAGAGGTCTTCAACTCTCTCATCAGTTGCAAGGTCTCCTGGTCTAAGAAGCTTGTAGAGAATATGAAGAGCCTCAAGTCTATTTGTTGATTTGTCTTTTTCAAGAGTAGGAGCAAGGTGCTTTACGAGTATTTCCTCATCTATATCTTTAAATGCTCCAAGTATGTCTGCGTTTGATTCCAAACCAAAAACTCTCAAAAGTACAGAAATAGGAAGCTTTCTTTTTTTGTCTATTTTTACGTTGATTGTTCCTCTCTTCTCAGCATCTATTTCAAACCATGAACCTTTTTGGGGGATAAACTTGAGTCCATACCCAGAATCACTTGCTGTGAAAAATATACCTGTAGAACGGATAATTTGATTTACAATAACCCTCTCAATACCATTAACGATAAAACTTCCAGAACTCGTCATAAGTGGTACTCCTCCCATATAGACGTCCTGCTCTTTGATTTCTCCTGTTTCTTTATTAAGAAGTTCAAGTCTTGCTTTAAAAGGAGCTTCATAATTGAGGTTCTTTCTCTTACATGTTTCAGGATCAAACTTTGGTTCTTCCAGATTGAGTCCTTTATAGTAGATGTCTATCTTCTCTCCTGAGAAGTCTTCAATAGGAAATGCATCCCCAAAAGTTCTATCAAGACCTTTTGTAAGAAACTCATTATACGAGTTCAATTGAACTTCTAAAAGTTCAGGAATTCCTGCTACACTTCTGTCATCCGTGTAATAATGTCTTCCCTTAATATCATATAAGCTTCCAACATCCTTAGACGTAGGTGCTCCAGATTTTTTTGGCATGTTATGTTGCTGTTATTGATATAAAACGTACGTAAAGGTAGAAATGCTCATGACTCATTTTGTTCTCTTTCTTTTTACGTTTTTGCTTTTTTCTAAATACGAAAAAAAGCGCTCCATCTTCCCCAATAACTCATCTAGAAGGAGTGCTAACGTCACCTAGTATATCTATAAAGGGATAAAGTCAAGAGTTTTTTCTGGTTGCCAAAAATACATTTCTCCCTAAAATCTCTGGGAAATATAATTTACTAAAATTCCGGCTTTGAAAAAAATACTTGTTCTTATTTTCCTTATCTGTTTCTGAACTCTTGGGGGAAACTACTTCACAGAATACAACTCTCTCAAAAACGAAACTCTCGTAACTCCTGTTATTGGAAACGAAGAAGTACTTATAGAAGTAGAGTCTGGAGATACGTATGGAAATCTCTGGAAAAAGCTCGGAATAGAGAATGAATTTTTGTATAAATTTTACATCCGAAACAATCCTCCAACATATGAACTCCAAAAAGGAGTATATAGTATATCCTCTGCTTCTCTCGAAGACATCATACAAAATCAGTTTCAAAAACCCCTTTCAAAAGACGAACAAATCACTATTCTCGAAGGATGGAATATCTATGATATCGATATATACCTCTCAGAAAAAGGACTCATAGAAAAGTGAGATTTTATAAAATACGTAACAAACACTCAAGACATTGAGCCTCTACAAGAAAAATACAGCTTTCTCTGAAAAACAAAAACTCTTGAATGATTTCTCTATCCAGATACTTACAATATCAATCCTAATACTTTTAATACAGAAGTACTCGTTGAGAAAATGCTCAAAAACTTTCATGTAAAAGTTTTCAATTCAGGAATCATAGATATAAACACTCCAAGCGCAAAAATCAAACAAATACTCAATCTCGCAAGCATCGTCCAAAAAGAAGCCAATATCAAAGATAACCCTGAAGAACTCGCAATTATCGCAGGAATCCTCAAGAAAAGACTCGACGAAGGATGGCAGATAGGAGCAGACGCAACGGTGTGTTATGCTCATGATATCGCTACACAGAACTGTACTCCATCAGTTGTTCTCAAGTACCTATACGATAAAAACAACTACAATACTCGCGCGATGACCTGACTTCCAGATTGACCAATAGCCAATCCAGAAGCAAAAGTTATAAAAGCTACCGCAAATCCTACTTCAACAGAGTATTACTATTACCTTCATGATACTAATGGCAATATTCACTACGGAAGAAATAATAATGAACATCTAGAAAATAAGAGACTGTATATAAAGTAATCTTCTCTTTCTGTAATTGACTTTATATTGTTCTTAATTACTATATAAATAGTAATTATCTCATATAATATGTCTTTTCGATGAATCAAAAAGGAATAGAAATGATCCGTGATGCTCTAAGGAGTTATCATATAGACCCTGAGACAGGATTGCACAATCCTTATCATAACCCTTTTCATGCTTGTGAAACTTACTATTATAAAATGTTGATGCTCGATATACTCTGAGCATCTCCAGAGGAAAAAGGCTTAGCCTGATTTATCACTATTAGTCATGATATTTCGAATTTATCTATAGCAAGGCCGTACATTGATGAGTACAATGCAGCCGAATCAACAGCAAGGGTATTATATGAAGATGATCTCCAAAGGATGGGGGACAGAGCAATGAACGATATACTTGAGACTCCTCTTGGAGAAAGAGGGTTAGCAAAGACAAAAACCGGAGAGCGTCTTACCGATGCCGATATATGAAGTGTTTGATCTCTATACCCAAACTTTATAAAGAACTCTATTAGAGTCATGTTTGAAGAGAAGCCTGATGATATAACTATGACACCTGAATATATAATTTCAAGCTTCAAGAAGACTCTAAATAACTTTCTTCCTTTTATACTTGAGAGATCTGGAACAGATTCACCAACTCCTTTTCTTTCAAAAGAGGCTAATATTATTCTTCCACACTTTGATGAAAACAGAGACTTATTACAACAGGATATAGAAGATTATCCCGAAAGACTTATTCAAGCTGTAAAATATGAGTGGATGAGACATTATGGAGTTCCTCTACTTATTTGAGGTACCAGTAATGATAATATTATTTCTCCTATTTTTGATAACAAAGCTCCTTCTCGAGAGTTTTATAAAGATAACCATCTCGCTGCATAAATTCTATTATTAGAATATCATAAAAACAGATATCTGTAAATTAGTAGGATTACTAAGTATTTTTCTGTCTCTTTATCATAAGAATCAAAGGAAATTCGAAAAAAACACCAGTAAATTATATACAAGGAAACTGATTATCCATGCAAAGATGGTTGGATACAAGAGAAAAAATACGGCCCAATAATTTCAGAGCTCCATCCTTACGGTAAATAGAGCTCACAGGCAAGGTGTATAGAGAAGTATAAATATTAAAAAACTTATTACTCATGGGAAAGTGATGGTTGTGTCTTTTCTCATTTTCTCGATAAGCCTATCTGTATTACTTGTGTCTTCTAGATAATATAAGGAACCAAGTGTAGAGACAACTATCTCTTTTCCTACAAGCCCTGAGATAACAGAAATCGACATCTTGTCGTTGAATCCTATAGGTTCAAAAATGATTCCTATGGCCTTTCCCACTTTCGCTCCGTAAGTATTATTTATATCCTCTGTACTTGGGTAAGAGAATATAAGTGTGAGAAATACTGAAAATGGAAGTATGAAAAGTGTTATCTTCCGAAGGAAATCTTTGAGAACCCCATATATTTGTTTCAATATCATTCCAAGACGAGGAATCCTATAGTTTGGGAGATGTGTACGAAACTTGTGTTT
>JAMOOA010000002.1 GCA_027066255.1 Candidatus Altimarinota bacterium
GTAAACTTTATGGAGGAGAATTAGAAAAACATCAAAGGAACTTCTTGTGGTATAGAAGACTAGGAGGAAAAATAGATGATGAGATGTTTGCTAGAGAAAAAGAATCAGCAGAAACGAGAGGTGATACCCTGACAGAAGAAGCTCTTATTGGGGCTATGTTAGATAGGGATGAAGAAACTTAATTTGAGAAGGTTTCTCTCTTTTTTATGTTGAAATTACTAACCTATAGTCTCTATAGAGAAGTTTTAAGAAGTGTCTTATAAAATCTATGAATTTTCTCTTGATTATTCATTGTACACCTATAAAGTGCTTGTATATTATTTCGAAAGTTACTCAATTTTCCTACTCCATTTTTCAAAAAAACTTTAAAAATCCTTAGGAATAAGGATTTTTTTTAGTTCTCATTGAAGAGGAGGTTGATATTTTTTAGACTTCTATTACAATACCTGTAGATTTAATTCATTATTTTTCATTGTACTTATGGCAAACAGTCACGGACTCAAATCAAACATCGTAAAGAAACAAGCAGCTGCAAGGAAGCTTGCAAAAGGAAAAAAGAAAAAGGATCATTCTGCGTACATAGGAAATGAGAATCCTCAGGCGAGAAAGAATCAGAGCTACAAAGACAGGAAACATTATCTTGAAAATAAGCAGAAGTTTCCCAAAAAGAAACTCAAGACAAAAAACATAGATGCCCTCAAAGAACAAGGAGTTCTAGACGAGAGAGGATTTTTTGTAAAAGGAAAAAAGAAGAACTTTGTTACAAAGTCTATGGTTGACGAAAAAGGTCTCGATTTTTATGGTATGCCAAGATAAAAAATTACAATGTCGGAAACAATAAACACATACTCCCTTGATAACCCTTATGAGGAGGTTCCTATGGATAGAAAAGAGTTTTATGCAGAGCAAGAGACTCTTTTTAAGGAGACAGGGAAAACCACAAAAGCAACCGAAGTTATCCATGTGTTACTTTTTAACGAATCTGGAGAAATGATTCTCCAAAAAAGAGCATCAACTAAATGACACAACCCAAACTTGCTCGACAAAGCTATCGGAGGGCATATAGTACATGGAGATACCCCAGAATACACTGTTATGGTGGAGATGATTCAGGAACTTCAGGTCCCATCTATTGTATTGGAAAATCATGAAGATTTTGAAAAAACCATATTACTCCTATCGAAATATACCAATTCTATAGCAATCGTAGAGAAAATAGATGTAAAACTCACAAATCATGGAAGAATCATGAATAAAGAGAGAATCATTCTGGGGAATAAAGTACATATATATTTTGGAGTATATGGCTGAAGCGTGAAGAACGTAGATAAAGAAGCGAAAGGAATACTTTTTTATAATCTTGAAGAATTAGAAGAAGAGATGAAGGATTTTCCTGATATCTTTACCGAAGATATATTCTTTTATTTCAAAGAGTATAAAGAGAAGATATATGATTTTAGAGAATTTATTCTCAAAAAATAATGCAAAGAATCCTCCTCCAGAATACGCAGTTCGCAGATATTCTTGAAATATCTGAGAAGCAGTTACATCACCAACTCACAAGAGTTCTTCGAGCAAGAATCGGTCAAGAAGTGGTATTCTTTGATGGAAAAAACAGGGAAGATCATACTTATACTATGATTCATATAGACAAGAAATCTGTGAGCTTTAAAAGAGAACAAACTACAAAGAAAAACTCAGAAATTGAAAATGATTTTGTACTCTATCAAGCTATTCCGAACAAACTCTCAAAACTCGAATATATTGTTCAAAAATGTAGTGAAGTAGGATTTTCAAAGATAGTATTTTTTCCAAGTGAGAGGACTCAAAAGATAGTCATTTCAGGTAATAAAAGAGGGAGACTTGAGAATATTATGAAAGAAGCTATTGAGCAGTCGGGGAGAAATAGTTTATGTACACTAGAGTTCTGTGACGTTATTGTTGATGAAATTCCAGAATGAATGAATATCGTTTTTCATCAAGAACTGAGTAATGACTCAAAGCCGATAAAAGACATAACCATCAAAAAAGGTCAAACCGTAAATATCTACGTTTGACCAGAATGAGGATTTTCAGATCAAGAGATACAGAAATTTGAAGAAAATGATTTTCAAAAAGTGTATCTTGGAGAGAGGGTGCTGAGATGCGAGACAGCAGGAGCTGTTACTGGGTTTTTCCTGAGTCAAAATTTGTAGGTGTCTTTTTTGCTTTCATTTTTTTCTTTTTATACTGACGTACCTTTTCTATCCTTCATAGATTGTAAAGTTGTAAGAGTGACAGTATAGAATTGAATAAAAGGATTCCCCAACGAAGATAGAGAGTATCTTTATCTCATTGATATAATTCCCGAATTATTAGGAGAGTTTCGTATAGAGCTGCTATACTATGGAATGCCAAATTAAATTCAAGCCCCCCCCTTATCTTACTGAGATCTGTGTCCTCTTTTCAGATAGTGTAATTACTCCCTTCCTTTCTTTTTCTGAATTCTGTGGGGCTCATAAGAAAAACCCGAGTAATTTGCATTATAACCTTCTCTTTTATCTCATGTAGCATTTTTGAAATGGAACTATTTTTTTTCAATATACCATCTCCTAACTTTACATAGAGTCTATCGATATTTTTTCGAAAATTGTTTTGCATGTTCTTTTATTTAACTTCCAAAACAACTTTTTCTTCTTTCTTTTGAATAGCTCTTCCTTTTGAGAAGAGTTTTTTTATAGTTCTTCCTATCGTTGCAAAGAATCCATAGAAATCATAGACATAGGGCATTTGATAACCAAGCCTATTGATATACCCAAGACCGAAGCTGATAGGGAATAAAACGAGGAGAGGAGCAATGCTTTTGATTCCAAAGGTGAATCCTAGAGCAATAGCAAAAAGAGATATAGTTATTCCATTGATGATGTGGTATTTATATTTTGATTTTAGAAATCCCAGGAAAATAATATTTACTACTGGAAGGTAAATCAAATAGGGAGAAGCAAAAATATTCTTGTGTTTGCTTTGTTCTTCATGTCTGAACTTCTCAGCTGCATAGTGAGCTGTCCTTTTTTCTGAATAAAGGTTTGAGAGACTTGAATCAGTGCTTCCTTTGAGATGAGAGACAACGTAACTCCAAAGTGTTTTTCCCCAGATATATTCTTCAGATGCTACGGGAATCTTGTGTATATCGAGAGATATAACTTCGTCTTTTACGAGAAGGGTAATAACACAAAATACTACGTAAACAATGTAGAAGAGAGTAAAGAGATTTGCTATATTTGCCCCTCAGATGATATAGAAAAATGCTATAATAGATGAAACAATGAGGTTGAGTTTCACTATATTTTGTATACGAGTGTTTCCAAGATGTTTCCCATAATGGAAGTATCCAAGGAAAGGGATATAAGAAATAATGATAGAGAATTTTTCTGTCTCAGAAAGCTCTTTTTCCTCATCTACAGATAGAAGAGTATCTGTTTTGGTGAGTGACATCATATCAGAAATGGTAAAAGTTTTTCCTTTGTTTGCATGATAGACTCCATACATGAGGAGTCCGAAGAGTCCGATGAAGAAACTAGAGGAGAGTATAACACTGAGTGAGAATCCTAGGAATTGAACACTTCTTCCGAGTCCAACATATATAAATATAATATATACAAGTAGGAAGAGTATATGGAGAAGTACTGCAGTCTTTGTATGACTTTTTACAAAGTCATTGTTGATGTATTTATTTTCTTTATTGAGAAAGAAAGTAGCAGATATAAACATGAGAAAATACGCACTAATAGCGTTCCCAATAACTTTTCTATTTGTTTCCATGACCGTGAGTTAGAATATACTTTTATAGTATAGCACTCTTTATTCTCTGAAGCCAAAAAATACACTTGGAGAATAAAGAAAATAATGTATAATCTCGTTTTTAAAACCAAGACCACGAAACGAACATGAAAATAAAAGAATCATCATTCATAAAATCAGTTACTATAAACGACTCAAAGGTTTACTTCGAAGCGAGAAATGAGGTTGTATTTGTTGGTCGTTCCAATGTTGGGAAATCTAGCATCATGAACGCGCTCATGAATAAAAAGGATCTCGTAAAAACCAGTTCAAGGCCAGGGAAAACTCGTAACGCAAATATATTTTTTGTAAACAAGAAATATTACTTCACAGATCTTCCTGGGTATGGATTTGCGAAACTAGGGAAGTCTCTCAAAGAAGACCTCGACTCACTCATATCTTGGTATCTCGAAGAAAGAAAAGAGTATATCAAGAGAGTAGTTCTTCTTATCGATGCAAAGATAGGACCTCAAGAAAAGGACATAGAAATGCTAAAGTTTTTGACAGATATGGAGCTCTCTCCTCTTATCGTTCTTTCGAAAATAGATAGGCTTTGAAAGAATGATGTAAACAAATCACTGGTTCACACAGAGAATGTATTCTTTGGGCAACAAATTCTTGCTGTTTCAGCTACTAAGGGAACTGGAGTGGATGAATTGAGAAAGGTTTTAGGAGAAAGCCTAAAATAGTGTTGCAAATACAAACATATGTAGTAAAATACTTGTATTACATTGTAATTACATGTATTATGAATACAACATATTCAATGAGAGTCGAAAACGACTTAAAGAAGAAATTTCTTGAGAAAAGTAAGGCTTCAGG
>JAMOOA010000003.1 GCA_027066255.1 Candidatus Altimarinota bacterium
TGTACACATTTTCCATATATTAAAGAGGAACTTCAAAAATATACTTACTTACCTATCCTAGATCTGGATACTGGATTAAAAAAAATCCTATCCTGAAAGGAATAAGAATTATGATTTAGATTAACCTCTTAAAGACATAAAAAACTTCAGAATTAATTCTGAAGTTTTTTTATTTGTGCTCTATTTTTCGCAGCATTATACAGCCTTTGAGCTTCAGCATTACTGAGTCACTTACGAAATGCATCTTCTGGTTTTTCGATTCTATATTGTTTTAATAAAGCATCTATCTCTTCCTTAGTTCTCTTTGATGATTTATTCCACCAACCTGAAAGCACTCAAATATTTCATCACCTTGAAATATAAGTAGATACACTTCTATATAAAGCAAGGTTTGGCTCCCTTAATTTGTTCTTGGTAAAATGAGGATTATCATTTATAAATTTTCACCAAATTCTTGCAAGAAACTCAACAGATTTTTCTCACTTTAATTTATCCTTTGGCCATCTTTCTTTCGGATATTCTGCGACTTCTCTAATTTCTTTGAAATCTGATGGAGTTATTCCGGGAAAATCTCTGAGTAGTTGTACAATCCTATCTCATACTTGCTCATGAACATCTTCTACTGAGATTTTTCAAGAACGTAATCACTGTTCAAACTTATCAAATAATTCTTGTAGTTCGCACATATTTCTATCACTCTTAAAATAAAGTATTATTAATAATTTATATATAAAGTCAATAATTGCAAACTTTTCCTTGCAATTCCCTTTTTTCTCCCTATAATCCCCGCGAACTTAGAAGTCTCTGGATATCCAGAGCATTTATTTTTTAGGTATAGATGTATGTCATTTAGAAATATAGCGATTATAGCCCATGTAGATCATGGAAAAACAACACTTGTTGATGAGCTTCTCAAAGCTGCTGATGGGTTTGATGAAAGAGTAGGAATAGAAGAAAGAGCTATGGATAGTAATGCTCAAGAGCAAGAAAGAGGGATTACTATCTATTCTAAAAATACTTCTATCCGTTACAAAGGAAACAAGATCAATATCGTCGACACTCCAGGCCATGCTGACTTTGGTTCTGAAGTAGAACGTGTTTTGAGAACAGTTGATTCTGTATGTCTCGTAGTAGACGCGTATGAAGGACCTATGCCTCAAACAAAATTTGTACTGAAGAAATCACTTGACCTTGGTCTCCATCCTATCGTTGTTATCAATAAAATGGACAAACCTACAGCTCGTGCTGACTGGGTTGTAGATAAACTCTTTGATTTATTTGTTCAACTTGGAGCAACAGATGATCAATTGGAAAACCTCAATGATCCTGTGTATGCTATTGCTCGTGAGGGAAAAGCATGGAGAAATGAAGGAGATCCTCAAACAGATATCACTCCTCTTCTTGACTACGTTATGGAGAAGGTAGTAGAGGCTCCGAATGATGCATCTGCTCCTCTTAAAATGCAAATAGCAAACCTTGGGTATGATAACTTCCTTGGAAGACTTGGTATTGGAAGGATCTACGAAGGAACTATCAAAGTAGGTCAAGAGGTCATCGTCACTGCCAATGACGGAGCTCAGAGAAAAGGGAAGATTTCTGATATACTCACTAATGAAGGACTTGAAAAAGTAAAATCAAACGAAGCTATTGCTGGTGATATCATCACTATCGCAGGGATACCTGATATATTTGTAGGAGAAACAGTTGCAGCAAATGCTGACGTTCCTGCTATGCCACCTATCAGTATCGATGAACCAACTCTGAAAATGGAGTTTCTAGTAAACAACTCTCCATTTGCTGGAAGAGAAGGAAAATTTGTAACTTCAAGACAAATCAGGGACAGACTCGAAAAAGAACTTGAGACAAATGTCGGACTCAAAGTAGACTTTGATGCGGGAGAAAACTATGAAGTAGCTGGAAGATGAGAACTTCATCTCTCTGTACTTATAGAAACAATGAGAAGAGAAGGATTTGAGCTCCAAGTTGGAGCTCCAGTCGTTATCATGCATGAAGAAAATGGAGTGAAAATGGAACCAATGGAAAACGTAAGCATCTCTGTTCCTGCTGGAATTGAGGGATCTGTTATTGCTGAACTCGGGAAAAGAAAAGGGATGATGACCAATATGATTGAAGAAAACGGGATAGTTAATATTGATTTCCATGTTCCTACGAGAGGACTTCTTGGTTTCAAATCAGAGTTTACAACAATGACGAAAGGAGAAGGGCTTCTCTCTAGTTCATTTGATAAATTTGAAGAATAGATAGAAAAGAGAGCTGTAGGATCTATGATATCTATGGAGAACGGGAAAACTATGGCTTACTCACTTTTCAATCTCCAAGACAGAGGAACAATTTTTGTAAAACCTCAAACAGAAATCTACGAAGGAATGATTCTCGGAGAATCAAACAAAGATCAAGATCTCGCAGTCAATGCTACCAAAAATAAGAAACTCACAAATGTACGTGCATCTGGTACGGATGAAGCACTCAAGCTCACTCCACCAAAACTCATGAGTCTTGAGGAAGCGATTGATTACATCTCAGCTGATGAGTATGTAGAAATCACTCCAGAAACTATCAGACTCAGAAAGAAATGGTTAACAGAAGTTGAGAGAAAGAGGCATAAGAAGGGGTAGAGAAGTTATCAATTAAAAAAAAGACTAGAATCATCTAGTCTTTTTTGATTTTAAATCTGACCACTATAGATTTCCACAAAATCTTTTATACAAGATCTTTGAATGATTACTTCTGGACTATATAGCTCATATTCTGGTATCATTCACCTTGGCTTAATGTCTGACTCATATATCGGAACAGCTTTCGTTGGATGTAATAGGGTCTTCCCATTACTGTTTAGTAAAAATTCTGTTACTTTCATTTGAGAACTCATGTATCTTTCAAAGCCACTAAATTCAAGAGTATTATTTAGGATATTTTCTGCTCTCTCTTCCACCATTAAAGAAACCCAGCTTACGTCTGATAAGGGTTTTTCAAGACTGAAATAAAGAGTATTTATATAGAAGTTAACTAAATTCTGATCTCAGAGTCACCTATAATTTCTTTTTAATTTTTTTTCTAAATCGATAATTCAATCCTCTTGTTGTTGTCGCAAAGTTTTTAATCATCCCTCTTTTATTGAAGGGATAAATTTTTTTTCTGTAATATGAAATATTTCTCTTAACATAAAAACCAGTATTACAAATATAAAAAAAATCTAAATTCTCCTCCCTTCAATGCCTGCCACCGAGAATTTTGTATCTACTTCTTGTTTAGAATAAAAAGCACAGGAGATTTCCTGTGCTTTTTATTCTAAAATTTTTCTACTTCAGTTCTTCTAATAACTTTTTATATACCTCTATTATATTTCCCCTTATATCTGAAAGTTCTTCTTTAGAGAGAGTGTCTTTTCATGATACAAATTCATCTAGAAGTTCTAGTAGTTGGTTTCTATATTCCCAAACTTTTGCATCTGTGTTTACCTCCCTTTTCGTTATCTTTTTATCAAGAGTAACAGCAACTTTAGCAACTCGTGCATCTAGTGGACTATAGAGTTCTCTTTTGAGTGTCTTGAGTAAATCTTTATAAATCTCAAGGAGGTCTTTTTTTATAGATTTAAGCACTTCTTTGTCTCCAGATTTCTTTGCTTCGAGGTATTTTTCTATTTCTTCAAGAAACTTATTTCTGAGAGATATTACTTTTTCATCTCCACTCTTGCCTTTAGACTCTATAATAGCATCTAGTTTTGCTGCTATTTTTTTCACTACCTCATCTGTTGGGATGTATTTTCCTCATGTGCTTGTTGATCCTGTTTCTTCAGAAGTGTCTGTTGTAGTTCCTGTAGATGTATCGATAGAACCTGTTTGAGTCTCAGTATCTGTACTGTCTTCATTTGAAGTATCCTCTACACTACACCTCCCATCATATCTACTAGGACTATAGTCCCCTCCTGAACAACGATCCTTTGTTTTATGACTACTTGATCAACCTCCACTTCAACCTTCGGCCACATCTGTAACTGTTATAGAAAGTGTTTGTGTATCTGTAAGAAGTCCATCTGATACCATTATATCTACATCATATACATTATTTCATCCAGCATCTGTTGGATTCTCAAAATCTGGTGCCGTTACAAATGCCATTACTCATGTTGCAGGAACAATACTAAACTGAGCTGAATCTGCAAGTCATGCAATCGAATATGTTAGTGTAGATCACGCATCTACATCTATTGCAACAACAGTAGTAACAGCTGTAGTATTCTCTGCTACATTTATATTTGCAGTAGCTCATCCTCCATTTGAGGTAATAGCTGGATTTTCATTTAAATCTAAAATACTTATTGTAAATTGTTTATCAAATGTGAAATTTCCAACACCACTATCTGTTGTTCTTACTCTTACTGAGTAAGAATTTTTTGTCTCAAAATCTAGAGCTCCACTTGATACAATACCTCATCCTGAAATAGCAAAATGTGCGTTATCTGTATCTCATGTTCATGTTACAAAGCTATAGGTATGAGTGTCTCATCCATCTGCATCTGTTGTAGTAAAATTACCTATCGG
>JAMOOA010000004.1 GCA_027066255.1 Candidatus Altimarinota bacterium
CTTCTATATGTTGATTAAAATCAAGAAGATTTTCTCCTATCTTTAATCAATGATATTCATCTAATAGAGTATCTTGCTTTCAGGATTTATAGTTATTTATACTACTCAAAAATCCTTGTATCATGACAAGTACATAATTATAAATGTAATGATATTCTTTTGAAAGAGAGGCTTTATTAATTTTTTCCATGCTAGCTTTATAGGAAGAGAGTTTATTTCATACTTTTGAAAGAATCTCTCAACAAGAGCCTTTTGAATCAATATTCTTTATTACCCCTACCTTTCTTCCAAGCTCTTCTAACACTTCCGATAAGGAAATCAGATTCTTATTTAACTTTCCTCCTTTTAGGTTGATATCGCTTGAAAAGAGAAAGCTTAAATCAACTTCCTTTTTCAAGGCTTGAATATCTTCTTGAGACTTGCTCAATACTTCAGGATACCTATTGAGAAGATAATCACAACTCCTTCATTTTCAAGGGATATATGTCTTAGTTCATGGGAGTCATTCAGCATTCATATACTCATATATTAAGGAAAATACTTTTTTATTATATCATACTTACTTTCTAAAAAGCAAGATGGATTTTAATTTCTCTTACTTGCCTCTTACACCCCTCTCAGTATGATACCTTCATAATTTAAAAAATATTTATGAAAGTACTTGTGATAGAAGACACCCAAGAACTTGCGACCAATCTCGTGAGATTCTTAAGTTTGAAGGGTATCCAGGCTGATGTGAGTTTCGATGGACGTGATGGTCTACACAAAGCTGCAACCAAGTATTATGATGCTATTATCTTGGACATCAATCTACCAGAGATAGATGGACTAGAAGTCTGCAAGAGACTGAGAGAAAAAGAAAAATCAGTTCCTATTATTATGCTTACTTCTCGTAGTGGGAAAGATGACGTGATACAGGGGCTAGAGGCTGGGGCTGATGATTATCTCGTGAAACCATTTGATTATGATATACTTGTGGCACGTTTAGAAGCGCTCACAAGGAGAGGACTTAAAAGTAAATCTACAACGATTTTGACAGCAGGGAATTGTCATATAGACTTGGAGAGGATAGAAGTGATGAAAGGACATGACAAGATACACCTTTCTACACTTGAGTTTGATTTATTGAAATACTTTGCACAGAATAAAGGACGAGTCATTTCTCGTCAAGAACTCTATGAGAAAGTCTGGGGAGAGTTTGATGGAGATTTCATGTTTTCTAAAACGGTCGATGTATATATCGGGTATCTCAGGAAAAAATTGGGGAGAGAACTTATAGAAACAAAAAAAGGACATGGATATATAGTGAACTAAATCATGAGAAATAATAACTTACAATACACAAAACGTAGGCTCACAGTGCTTTTCACTGTGGCTATTTTTTGTATTGTTTTTGTTCTTTGAGTTTCGTTTTTCTCTTTTCGTTATTTTGGAGAATTGAGGCAGGATAATAGAAAGTTTAAAAATACCACAACAAGAATCTTGAAAAAGATGGCTGCTCGTGAAGATATTCTTGATTTTTTCAATATATCAGAGGGGCAAGAGCGTTTTGACGATACTTTCTCTCAGTCCCAATGACCACAGGAGAAACTTATAAGTTATATCGTCATTAATAAAAATAATGAGATAGTAGAAAAATCACTCAAAGAAGAAATAAATTTTCATGTTCTTTTTGAAAAAGAGTACGGAAATATCTACCATGAAGAATGAGTGTTTGTGAGAAAAGAAAAGATACAATGACTTTTTGGAGAAACAACAGTGTTACTTTATAAAAAAGCAAGGTATCCTTTTTCAAGTTTTCTGATAGATATTGTACAGTTCTCGTTTCTGACATTTTTATTTTCCTCACTTTTTGCGTATTTGAGTTATAGGTTTGTAAATAGGACACTGAAACCAGTTCAAGAAAATCTTAGTGATATGCAGGATTTTATCCACAATGCTGGACATGAACTTAAAACTCCAATATCCATAATACGAGGAAATCTTCAGATTATGCAAGCAGAGAAAAAATTTGACTCAAAACTTGTGAAGCAATGAATTAAAAAAATAGACAATCTCAATGCTTTAATAGAAAGATTAATTGAGCTATCAGGGACAGGAAGAAATACTCAAAAGCAGTCATTACTTCTTTCTCAAGAAATAGAGGTAATTGTAAAGGAATATAAAATATTCTCCCAGAAGTACCATGTAACAATCAAAAATATAATAACAGGGGATTATAAAATCTATGCGAATAAAGAAGAATTATATGTTCTTCTCTCAAATCTTCTTAAAAATGCTATTAGGTACAATAAAAAATGATGAGAAGTGATATTCTCCCTTCATAAGAATATTCTTTCTATCAAGGATACAGGAGAATGAATATCTCAAAAAGATCAGGAGAAGATATTTGATAGATTCTACCAAGGGGAAAAGGCAAGATCAGGGAATGGTTTTGGGATAGGACTCTCGCTTGTAAAAAAAATAGCTGAAGGGAATGATTGGACTATAGAGGTAAAAAGCGTATTATGAAAAGGGACAGAATTCAAAATTACTTTATAAACCTTCTGTATGAAAAAATACATCATAATAACAGCTATTATTTTTTTAAATATTTCTGTGTCTTATTGAAAATTTATGATAGTAGATATTCCACCTACATGTCTCTTAAATGGAGTAACTATAGATGAAACGTCATATGCCCAGAGTGATACTTCAACGTGGAGAATTCCGGTACTACATGATGGAACATGTACAAAAACTCCCGTACTTTCGGTTAAAAATCAAGATATGATTTTTGCTGTAGTTGATAGTTTTTTTGAAAATCATAAGATGTACAAAATAGTAGATAGAGATCTCTACTCAGATCGTTGATGGAATTATAGGAGGTTGAATGAAAAATGACAAGATTTCATTAATAAAATCCTTTTCCCTAGAATAGAAGAAAAGATTACTAAGGAGTTAGAGAAAAAGTCTCCAAATCTTAAAAATATAGCGCTATACTACTATATAGTATCAACAATTTGATATGATTATCATATCGAACAACCACCCTCTATATCTGAGTAATGATTTTTCTTCCAGCATTCCTGATGTTTTCACTGAGTGCTGGATGGATAAAGATGATTTCAGAAAGCATTTGCCTGACAGTTGCTCCTTGGCTTACATAGATGATAAGCATATGGATGATATCTGATGCTTTTTCTCAGACGATATGCGCTCAGATCATTTTTCCAGTAGCTTTTTCTGCAATAATTTTCACCATTCATACTTCAGGAATCATAGCCATCCCCATAGCTGAGTTTTTATAATGATTGATTCCTACAACGTAGTCTTTTCAAAGTTCTTGTCATTCTTTTATAAGTTGATCTTCTGTCACTCCGACTCCTGCGATTTGTGGATAACTAAAAACAGCATGAGGGACAGGAGGATACTTGATAGGAGATTTTGCGTCTCCGAGATAATGCTGTCACGCGAGGTATTCTCCTTCGAAGTTCACACTATGACGGAAGAGATAATTTCAGACAACATCTCAGAGGGCATATACTCATGAAGCTGCCGTTTCGAGATGCTCGTCTACTTCTATATATCCCTTCTTATTCATTGTAATAGAGGTATTTTCAAGACCCAGACCATCAGTATTTGGAGCAACTCCTGTTGCAACAAAGAGACTATCAGATTCCATGATAGATTCCTGTCATTCTTTGTCCTCCACTGTAACAAAGAACGTATTATTCTTGAACGACACTTTTGTTGGATTGACTCAATAGTGGAGGTTGTATCTTTTCCCAAAATCTCTCGCAAACTCTGTCCTGATATCTTTGTCTTCATTTTTGAGCATCTCACTTCTCACAAGGAAGTGCATATCGGTTCCTGTTGCTCCATAAAAGTGTCCTAACTCGGTTGCGATATATCCTCCTCCGATAACTATCATCTTTTGGGGCTGCTCTGTATTTTTGAGAGCTTCGACACTGGTAAAATACGGAGTATCAGCCAGTCATTCTATAGGAGGAACAGTTGCTGTTGAACCCGTTGCTATGTAGATATGTTCAGCTGTTAGGTGTTCACCATTGACCTCTACTACGGTATCTGAGACGAATTTTCCGTGTCATTTGTAGAGTGTTACAAGAGAGTCTTTTTTGTACATTGGCTCTATACTTTCAGAGTTTTCTGAGATTTCTTTGTTCACACGTTTCATAAGTTTCTCGAAGTCTATTTTTGGATTACTAACCCCAGAGATACCAAACTTCTCAGCATCCTCTCTCATATGCGTCATCAAATCAGCAGGATATATGAGCATCTTCGAGGGGATACATCCTCTATTGAGACAAGTTCCTCCCAGCTCAGATTTTTCGATAATAGCCACCGTTTTTCAGACTTCTGTTGCTGCTCTTAGTTTGCTTCCACCACCACTTCCGATGATTATAAGGTCGTATGTTTTCATGATTATATAAGATTGAGTAATAAAAATTAACCCCTGAGCGTATCCTCATGTATCGAATCTGC
>JAMOOA010000005.1 GCA_027066255.1 Candidatus Altimarinota bacterium
AACATCGTGAACCCTCGACTCAGCCTTGAAGAGTGAGCAATACTTCCCCCAGGATTTGGAAATTATTTTCTGAGTCTTATAAAACAAGTAGGAGAAAAACATGCTATTAGAACAGACGTCCCTTATGGAAAACTCTCATCTGAAGAAAGAAACCTCGTTCTTTACGGAACAGGAAAAGACAGTTATAGTGTCCAGTTTGTGAATGACCAAGGAAGACAAAATACGTACAATTCAAAGTTTGAAGGAGTTATAACGACCCTTACGAGAAGGTATTTTGATACTACAAGCAATACAAAAGGAGGATATGATGATTATATCACTACTATTGAGTGTCCAGAATGTAATGGACACAGGCTCAACCTGGAAAGTTTGAGTGTCTTTGTAAAGGGAAAGAATATAGGAGAACTTACACAGCTCTGCGTTACTGAAGCAAGAGAATTTTTTAAGAGCATGAAACTCTCAAAAGGAGAACAGCATATAGTGAAGAAAGTTATGAAGAACATCGAGGAAAGACTAGAGTTTTTGGAAGGAGTTGGACTTGGATATATGGCTCTTTCACGTAAGTCCAATACTCTCTCTGGATGAGAAGCTCAACGTATAAGACTCGCGACACAAATAGGAGTTAAACTTGAGGGAATCATTTATGTTTTGGATGAGCCGTCAATAGGACTTCATCCTCGTGATAACAATATGCTGATACAAAATCTTAAGAAACTAAGAGATATATGAAATACTCTTATTGTTGTGGAGCATGATGAAGATATTATGAGGGAGTCAGACTATATAATAGACATCGGTCCTGGTGCATGAATTCATGGATGAGAGGTTTCAGCAGCTGGAACGCTCAAGGAAATACTCAAAAATAAGAACTCTGTCACTGCTCCCTATCTCAGCGGGGAAAAGACGGTGAAAGTAGACAGAAAAATCAGAAAGACAGAGAATTATCTTGAAATATACGGAGCAAGACACCATAATCTTAAGAGTGTTGATGTGAAAATTCCAGTAGGATCATTTACGGTAGTAACAGGTGTTTCAGGGAGTGGTAAATCAAGCCTGATAAACGATACTCTTGCAAATTATCTCTCTAACACTCTCAATAGAGCTTCAAAAACAGTAGGAGAGTTTTTGGAGATAAAGGGGACTGAGAACTTTGATAAGGTTCTCATGATAGATCAATCACCAATAGGAAAGACTCCGCGTAGTAATCCTGCAACTTATACAGGAGTATTTACATATGTGCGAGAGGTCTTTTCACTCAGCTATGATGCAAAAATCAGAGGATATGCTCCTGGGAGGTTTAGCTTCAATACAAAACAAGGAAGGTGTGAAGCCTGTGATGGTGATGGAGTGAAGAAGATAGAAATGCACTTTCTTCCTCCGGTATATACAGAGTGTGAAGAATGTGAGGGGAAGAGATTTAACTCTGAGACTCTTGAAATAAAATATAAATGAAAAACCATAGCAGACATACTCAATTTAACAGTTGAAGAAGCTCTTGATTTTTTTGGAAGTCACCCAAGAATAGCAAAAATACTTCAGGTACTTTGTGATGTTGGACTGGGATACATCAAACTCTGACAAGCATCAACAACTCTTTCTTGATGAGAAGCTCAACGTATAAAACTTGCCTCAGAGCTTTCCAAGCGCTCTACGAGTAAGACTATCTATATTCTCGATGAACCAACAACAGGGCTTCATTTTCAAGATGTTCAAAAGCTTCTCCAGATTCTGTATGGATTGGTAGAAAGAGGAAACACGGTTGTAGTTATTGAGCACAATATGAACATTATCCTCAATGCTGATTATATAATAGACATTGGTCCAGAATGAGGAGATAAATGATGAACAGTACTTGTTTCAGGAGATGTAGAAACTATTAAAAAATGTAAAAAAAGTTATACAGGACAAGCTATAATAAAATACTTAAAGAATCAAAATGCTTAGCTTTCTTCAACAAGATATCGACATCACCAACTTATCAAACTATAAAACTCCAGCAACTGCGAAGTATCTTTTTCAAATAAATAGACAAGAAGACATTGAAAAACTTCAAGGAATACAGATATTCTGTCAGGAAGAAAATATCCCTCTTTTGATTATATCAGGAGGGAGTAATATGCTTTTTGCTTTTGAAAAATATGAAGGAGTAGTCATCAAGAATAATTTGAAATGATGGAGTTATGATACAAAGTCGAAAATCCTCACTACTTATTCTCAAGAGCCTATATGAGATATAGCAGAGTCTCTAGAGAGAGATTATGGACAAGATATCTGGCACAGATTTATAGGGCTTCCGGGAAGTATAGGAGGAGCTGTATATGGAAATGCTGGATGCTTTGGATTGGAAGCAGAAAACAATTTTGTCTCAGCAACAGTAGTAGACATGTCTACATGAGAGATAGAAAACCTTTCAAAAAAACAAATGAATTTTAGTTATAGAAATTCTATTCTAAAGGAAAAAAAGGCAAAATACTTTATTATTTCTATCGAATTCGATTTATCAAAGAAGATAGAAAAGTACCACTCTGATGTCGACAATATATACTTTCGTGAACATCAACAACCTAAAGGAAACAGTTGTGGAAGCTTTTTTAAAAACCCAAGAGGATTGGTCTTAGACGATGGAAGTATAGTTGTGGATACTTCAAAAATAAATCTTCTCCGTTCAGAAGGAAAGAGTAATTACAAAAATCTCTCAGCAGGGTATCTCATAGAACAAGTTTGATTCAAATGAAAAAAGATAGGATGAGCATATTTTAGTGAGAAGCATGCAAATTTTCTCATGCATGATGAAAAAGGAAGCTACAAAGATATGCTAGAGCTCATGGCATTAGCTCAGTCTAAGGTAAAAGCAAAGTTTGAAATAGAACTGGTAAATGAAGTACAGATTATATATAGTAAATAAAGAAAAAATGAAAGAAACCATGAGACTGCAAAAGTATCTATCTCAAGCAGGAATATGTTCTCGTAGAAAGTGAGAAGAATATATAGAAAGAGGACTTGTTCTTGTAAATGGAAAGGTTGCAACTATCGGACAGTCAATTGTTTCATGAGAAGACATGGTAACGATACAAGATGAGGTAGTCGAAGAACAAAAAAACTTTGTCTACTATAAATTTCATAAACCTCGTGATATAGAGACCACATGTGCACAAAGGTGAGGACAGTCTATTATAGACATTATAGATACTCCTGAAAGGGTATTTCCCGTGTGAAGACTCGACAAGGAAAGCACAGGACTTATCCTTTTGACCAATGATGGGAGAATAGCAAACTTTCTTATGCACCCCCGATATGAACATGAGAAGGAATATGTCGTTGAGACATTTGGCCCTATATCTGATGATGATCTGGAAACAATGGCAGCGTGAGTCGAGGTTCTCTGAAAAAAAACAAAAAGAGCAGAAATTAAACGTCTTTCAACGGGGAGGTTTTCTATTGTCCTCACAGAAGGAAAAAATAGACAGATACGCAGAATGGTTGAAAATATATGAGGAAGAGTAAAACGACTTAAAAGAGTGAGAATAGAAAATATATATCTCAATAAGATGAAGGAATGAGTACTCAAACACCTTTCTCATGGAGAAAAGGCAGAACTTTTTTCTATCTTGGATATCAAGAATGAGCTACTTTAAAACAGATTTAAGGTTTCTGATTTCACTACGTATGGATCTTATTATATTGATATAGTAGTCCTTCATATCTCTTTTGGTTCAGAGTTTTATTTCCTTAAATCTCTCAATTTTTTTGATATTTTCCTGGAGTCTTACTAAAACTTTAATAACTTCTTTATCTCTCTTTGTGAGCTTATCTTTTTTGCTGAGTTTGAGAGAAATTCTATCAATAAATTTTTTTAATGCTCTCGAAATCTTTGTACCTATTTTATTATAATTGCCTCGAATTTTTTGAATCCTTTCCTTATAGAGAGTCTGATTTTTTTTGAGATAAGGAGTGAGTTGAGTGTTAACTTCTTTAAGTCCCTGTATAACACTGGAGAGTATCTCCTCGGCATCCTTCTTTTCTATAAATTTTGTTTGGATACGCTTCAGGGCATCTATCATTACACTCACCTTTTTCGTATTCTCCTTTAATAGTATCGATGATGGAATTTCATACATAATCTGTAAGTCTCCTACTTCTTTTTTATAATTTACTGCATATTTTTCAAGGAGTTTGGCTTTATTTATGTTTTCTTCACTATTTTTTTGAGTTCTTACCTCTATAGAAAAATTATCTCTATACGTTATAGCGTTTGCAGATCCTGTATTAAATAAAAAGAGAGCAAAAAAGATGTATAAAATAGTTCTTTTCACCGGTATCAGTGCTAAATAATTAGAATAACTACTTTCAGTATAGGAGTTCACAATATATATGCAAAGGGAACTTTCCAAAAGAAATATTTTATTTAGGACTTTTATTTTTTTTGTATATTCTTTTTAAGATATTTTCA
>JAMOOA010000006.1 GCA_027066255.1 Candidatus Altimarinota bacterium
TTCGCTGCTCTTTGTATATACCATTGTATCATGTGTGTAGCCCCAGACGTAAAAGCCATGCTGATTTGACGTCATCCACACCTTCCTCCTTGTTAACCAAGGCAGTCTCCTTAGACATAATAACTAAGGACATGGGTTGCGCTCGTTAACGGACTTAACCGAACACCTCAAGGCACGAGCTGACGACAACCATGCAGCACCTGTCATACCGCTCCAATAAAGGCACTCTTTTATTTCTAAAAGATTCGGTAGATGTCAAGTCTGGGTAAGGTTCCCCGTTTATTGTCGAATTAAACCACGTGATCCACTGCTTGTGTGGGTCCCCGTCTATTCCTTTGAGTTTTAATCTTGCGACCGTACTCCTCAGGTGGATAACTTAACGCGTTAGCTACAGCACTGGGACAGTTCCCAACACTTAGTTATCATCGTTTAGGGCGTGGACTACGAGGGTATCTAATCCTCTTCGCTCCCCACGCTTTCGTTCCTCAGCGTCAATATAGTTCCAGTAAGCTGCCTTCGCTTTTGGTGTTCTTCTTAGTATCTACGGATTGCACCCCTACACTAAGAATTCCGCTTACCTCTCCCTAATTCTAGGTTATCAGTTTTGAATACCAACACGAGGTTGAGCCTCGGTCTTTCATATTCAACTTAATAACCCGCCTACGAACCCTTTACACCCAATAATTCCGAGTAACGCTTGGGACTTACGTATTACCGCGGCTGCTGGCACGTAATTAGCCGTCCCTTATTCCTGAGGTACTCTCATTTGTGCTCCCTCAGAAAAGAAGTTTACAATCGTTAGACCTTCATCCTTCACGCGGTGTCGCTCCATCAGACTTTCGTCCATTGTGGAAGATTCCTCACTGCTGCCTCCCGTAGGAGTATGGACCGTGTCTCAGTTCCATTGTGACTGATCATCCTCTCAGACCAGTTATCCGTCATAGCCTTGGTGGTCTATTACACCACCAACTAGCTGATAGAACGCAGGCTCCTCCCCAAGCAATAAATTTTTACTCCGAAGAGACTATCCGGTATTAATCATCGTTTCCAATGGCTATCCCTGACTTGGGGGCAGATACCAACGTGTTACTCACCCGTTCGCCGCTTTCTTCTTTTTTAGCAAGCTAAAAAAGTTTCTCGCTCGACTTGCATGTGTTAGGCGCACCGCTAGCGTTCACTCTGAGCTAGGATCAAACTCTTTTTAACGTAATGCCATATAATTGAATAAATTCAAAAGTATGGACTTTTAATTTTTTTGAGTTTTCCTAATATATAAGTAGGTTCACTTTTTTCTAATATTCTGTTTATTTTAAAGAACAAAGGTATGTCTTTTTTTGGTGCTTCTTTTTTATAAAGCCGGCTTATTCTATGATTTATATTTTGTAAGTCAAAACTTTTTTAAAGTTTTTTCTAAAAAGCTATATATCGTCTATTTTAAGCCATAACATTAGAACTGTTTTTTCATCTTACTCTCGCTTGATGTAACTTTTCCTTATAGTACATTATTTTTACTTACCACAGGAGAAATTTATTGGTGGGCCTGGTTGGAATTGAACCAACGACAAATCGGTTATGAGCCGACTGCTCTAACCCCTGAGCTACAGGCCCGAAAATCAAAGTTGTAGTCTGGTTTTAAAGACTTTATTTTTATATTTATTTTTCTGAAACATAATTGGCGGAAGGGATGGGATTCGTCGCCCTTCGGGTCGGACATCCGTTTTGAAAACTCTTGTTCATCGCTTTCAAATTTTCCTTTCAGGAAAAACCTCCTTTCGAATCCGAAACATTTTAATGGCGGAAGGGATGGGATTCGAACCCACGGAACCCGGAGGTTCACTCCCTTAGCAGGGGAGCCCGTTCAGCCACTCTGGCACCCTTCCAATTTTTGGTATTTTTTCTGAAAAAAAATGGCGGAGAGACAGGGATTCGAACCCTGGGTGACTTGCGCCACGACGGTTTTCAAGACCGTTCCATTCGTCCACTCTGGCATCTCTCCGAATGATATAAGGTAGAGAACTTCTCTACCTTATATACGTGTTATTTTAATGGCTCCCCCGGCTGGATTCGAACCAGCGACCAAACGATTAACAGTCGTCTACTCTACCGCTGAGCTACGGAGGAATGTAATACTTTATATAAAAAGCTTCAGGATTTTATAATTATTTACAGCAAAGTCAAACTTTTCTTGATGAAATCTTTGTAGGGTTTTTAAGAAGTTTTTAACAGTGTAAATACAAAAAAGTTGAACAAGAAACAGGTCTTTATTCTGAAATTCAGAAAACCTATAGTTCCTTAATATAGAACATCTCCTTTCCATGAGGCATATCAAGTATGCCTATTTTTGTGAATTCGAGTTTTTGGTGGAATTTTTGAGAAAGAGTATTAGTCACTTCTGTTGAACTTAGGTACTTCGTGTATCATTTGTCTTTTATTATCTCTTCAAGATTTTTCACAAGTTGAGTGCCGAATCCTCTTCATTGATATTTTGGAAGAATCTTCACCAACGCAAGAAGTGGAGTATTTCCCCAGATGTTTTGATAAAGACTATATCATGCAACCTGTTCTTCTACTATACATACAGAAATCCTTCATGCGAGAATAGACTCTAACATAAACTCTTCTGGGTTTTTATAATCAATAATTTCGTTGATTTGTAGAATACTTGGTAGATGTTCCTTTGTTGCTTGAATTATTTTGGACATGTATTTTTCGTACAAGAATCTAAAAGATAGAAGCCGTGGATACTTGTTGTTCTTTGAGGAAAGAGTACCCTCTTTCTTTATCGCGTGATAAAATTGCCACAAGTTCTGTTTGGCTTGAGAAAGTTACGGCTGGAGCATGTCATCACTCAGCTATACTTCCTGTTCCGATTATACCAACATCAAAATTCATAGATAAATTATCTTCTAAGAGCCTCAAAATATTCTCTCTCTAGTTGTTGAACTATTTCAGAAGAACCGAAGTTTGCATTTCATCACGATCAAAGGTTTGTATAGACAGATTTATTATCATCTCAAATGATGATATTTCATACATATTTTTCTGGTTTTTTATGAATACTTATAAGGCTTCTGCTTGATCCATCAAATGCCCTTATTTTAAAATTTCCTATTGCCTCATTATCAACTTCCCCTAAAATGTTCATAATCACAACTCATCACTTAGATACAAAATTCCTTATTAAATCGTGTAAAATTCAATTACCTAGAATCTCCTTATTAAGAAGTATCTGCACCTGCTTCTGTGAATACCTCATTAAGACCTGAGATGCTACTAGAAAATCATGAAAAGATTCTAATTCAAAATCTTGATCTTTTTTTCATTCAGCAACAGATTCTAAAAGTCATTTATAAGTTTCTTCTAATGTCAGAGGAGTAAACTCTGCTTGAGGGATAGTATTCGGGTCATATAATCAAAACATGCTTCTTCTTTAAGAAATATAACTACACATCCAAATTCTTCACCTGTTTCGCTCTGGATTGAATAAACCTCTTTCTTGGTGGAACATCTCCTCCCATGAGGATTTTGAATATCTCGTCAGCCGCTTCGGCATCCTCTATCCCAACTCTGTACATTTTGCGAGCTTGTGGATCCATGGTTGTTTCCCAGAGTTGTTCTGGATTCATCTCTCCAAGACCTTTGTAACGTTGGATATTTTCTCCTGTGATACTATGCTCATCTATAACTGCTTGTTTCTCTTCTTCAGTAAAAACATACCATGACTGTTTTCCTTTGGTCAGTTTATAGAGAGGTGGTTGAGCAATATAGAGGTATCCTCCATCAACAATTTCTTTCATATATCTGAAAAAGAACGTGAGAAGGAGTGTACGGATATGTGCTCCATCAACATCTGCATCCGTCATGATAACGATACGATGATAACGGAGTCTACTTGCGTCAAATGTCTCTCCGATAGAAGTTCCGAGCGCTATAATGAGGTTTTTTATTTGTTCGTTTGCAAATATCCTGTCGATACGAGCTTGTTCGGTGTTGAGTATTTTCCCTCTGAGTGGGAGGATAGCTTGTGTTTCTCTGTCACGTCCTTGTTTTGCAGAACCTCCAGCAGAATCACCCTCGACTATATAGAGTTCTGAAACAGCTGGGTCTTTGCTCGAACAATCTGCGAGTTTTCCTGGGAGAGTCATTCCTTCGAGAGCTCCTTTACGGATAACGGTATCACGAGCTGCACGAGCTGCAAGACGAGCTTTGGCTGCGAGGAAGACTTTTTCACAGATAGATTTTGCTGTTTTTGGGTCTTCTTCGAGAAACTCCATCAGTTTTTCAGAGAAAACACTATCAACAGCTCACCTCGCTTCTGCTGTTCCCAGTTTTGATTTGGTTTGTCCTTCGAATTGTGGGTCAATAACTTTGATAGAGATAACTGCGACCATTCCTTCTATTACATCATCATTGGTGAGATTTTGGTCCTTTTCTTTAAGGATTCCTTTATCACGAGCATATTTATTAATCGTTCTGGTGAGTGCTGTTCTGAAACCGGTAATATGTGTTCCTCCTTCTGGAGTATGGATATTGTTTACAAAAGGAATGATATTGTTGGAATACTCTCTATTGTATTGAAGTGAAACTTCTACGAGGATGTCGTTTTTTTCTTTTTCTGCATAAAACACAGCTCCTATAGTATGGTCATTTTTATTGAGGAAGTTCACGTATGACTTGATACCTCCTTCAAAGAAGAATTTGTAGTTTTTTCCTGATCTCTCATCATTGATAATTATTGTTATTCCTTTCGTAAGATACGCCTGTTGTCTGAGTCTTGTGATAATTGTTTTATAGTCAAACTCTGTGGTTATCTTGAAAATACTTGCGTCTGGATAAAACTTGATAGTTGTTCCAGTGATTTTTGTGGTATCTATTTCTTTGACATTTTCGAGTGGAACTCCTATTGCGTACTGTTGGTAAAATACCTTTCCTTCACGGTGAACCCACGCTTCCATCTTGGTTGAAAGGGCATTTACAACCGAAGAACCAACTCCATGAAGACCACCAGATACCTTGTATCATCCTCATCCAAATTTTCATCCAGCATGAAGAACTGTCAGAGTTGTCTCTAGAGCTGAAACTTTTGTTTTTGAATGAATCCCTGTTGGAATACCACGACCATTATCTGTGACACTACACGCTCCATCAGCATGGAGAACTATCGTGATAGTATCACAATGTCCAGCGATTGCTTCATCAATAGAGTTGTCTACGATTTCCCATACGAGATGGTGCAATCCTCTCTCATCGGTTGAACCGATATACATTCACGGACGTTTACGAACAGGTTCGAGTCATTCGAGAACCTGTATACTATCTGCTCCATAATCTTGGTTGTCTTTTTTTGCCATAACTTATTTTTTGGTGAAATATTACATAATACAATATACAGAGCCAAAAAACTATTACAAATTTATTTTCTCTTTAGACGAGAGGAAATCTAAAGTGTGTGAGAAGGCTAGTTTTTGGGTGAAAAATGATGTTTTTGAGAAAATGATGTTTTGGGGAGATTTTTTGGGAGGACGAGGAAAGAAAAACTTCACATCTGAGACGAAATTTTAGTAGAATCTATTTAATTAGATTATTGACAAATAATAATTTATATTTATATTAAACATCATGACTACTCCTTCTAAAGAAAATTACACCTCTAGCTCCCCTTCTATTGAAAAGCTTCTCAATGAACTTCAGCTTTTTTGAGACGAACGAAAAGAAGTACAGGAAAAAACATTGAATATTCTCAACTGGGAAGAGTGACAAGGATTCCCAACTTCCCTAGATGATATACTCCAAGGAATGCTGAGTATCGAGTCCCTTCCTCGATTTTGAATGACGGAAAATATGGTATATCGTGACTATGTAGGTATACACCAACAAAGGATTAGGCATCTGCATACCCAATCTCAGTATATGATAGACTTGTGTTTTCCAGAAAAATATGATTTTCGATACGCTTCCAGCTACGCATTCTCTCATGATATTATTGAATGAGTAAGTCCCTTTGGTGATATAATTACTCCCATAAAAGATGCTTTATCTCAAGATTCTTGGGACATCATAGATGTAGTAGAGAGAAGGCTTTCTGTGTTACTTATGGAGAAATTCTCTAGTAATTTTTTTGCGACCCTTCCTCCTGGTTTTTTAGCAAGAATCTTTGAGGATATATTTGAAAAGAAAACTATAGAGTCTCAAGTAGTATCATATCTCGATAAACTCGATGGACTTCTTACGTGCTTTCATGAGCTTGTTACTTGAAATAGAAACTTTATAGGGAATTTTAATAATTATATCTGAATTTTTCAAGATATTTCTGATGGGAAAAAAATGCCTGAACTTCAGAAATTATTTCAGACAAAGAGAAAAGAGTACCTGGGTTTTCTTGAAGAAGTTCACTGAGAGTCTCCTGAGGACATGAATCAATTCTCTGACTCTTATGATCTATTTGATATAAAAGCTATCTTGAAACAATGAGAAAGAATACAGGAGTTTTTCTGAAAATGTCCTAATGAAGAGAGTATGAGAGAGAAAATTGAAGATGATTTTGGTTTCCCAGCATACGGAAAATGGAAGAAAACTACGAGAGCATTTGTTTCTTTTATCGATGAAGCTGGAAAAACTCTTGCTAATGGAACTGAGTTTCTTGTAAAACCCAGAAACTAGTTATTTGTTATCTTCCCCCTCAAAATACCCTATCAATATCTCCATAAACTGTTCAAATATATCGTCCCCATCGAGAGTTTTATGAATTTCGCCTTTGACGTAGACAGGAATTTTGGGATTCTCTCCACTTCAGGGTAAAAATATACCTATATCCGCATTTTTAGCTTCTCCTGGTCCATTGACGATACAGCCCATAACGGCAATGTTGGTGGTGGTAAAGTTTGTGTATTTGTCTTTCCAAGTGCTGTAGTTTTTGTCTATCTCGTCGGTAATTTGTTTGGAGAGGATTTGGAATTTGTCAGAGGAAGTTCTTCCACATCCTGGACAAGAAGTAATCAGTGGTTGAAAGCTCCTGATTCCCATTGTTTGAAGGATGTATTTACACACCTCAACTTCAAGAGACCTCTTGGCTCCTGGTTCTGGAGTGAGAGAGACGCGAATCGTATCACCAATCCCCTCTTGAAGGAGGAGCCCGAGTGCGATAGAACTCGCCGTAATTCCCTTTGCGCTTCCACCAGCTTCTGTGAGACCGAGATGAAGGGGGATATCTGTTTTAGAACTGAGAAGTTTATAAGAAGAAACCATATCTTGGATATCCGACATCTTGACTGAAATCGTCATTCTATTTTTTGGGAGTCCGTACTGTTCTGCCTTTTCTACTGAAAGGAGAGCTGATTCTACCATAGAATCAACAAAGACTTCTTTTCCTGATTTTGGATTCTGAAGTTTTGAGTTTTCGTTCATATTCATCTGGAGTAAGTCATCATCCAGTGATCATCCATTGATTCCGATGCGAACGGGTTTTTGGTATTTGATAGCGCATTCGATAATAGACTTGAAGTTATCATCTCTTTTTTCTCACTTTCCGACATTTCCTGGATTGATTCTGTATTTCGCCAATGATTCAGCCATTTCTGGATATTTATTGAGGAGGATGTGACCGTTATAATGAAAGTCTCCAACAATAGGAGTTGAAATTCCGAGTGATATCAGGTTCTTGATAATTTTAGGGACAGCTTCAGCAGCTGCATCATCATTGACCGTGATTCTCACGAGTTCACTTCCTGCTTTTACAAGTTCCTGAATTTGTTTGGTCGTTGCTCCGATATCTGCTGTTGGAGTGTTCGTCATGGATTGGATAACAATAGGATTATCTCCTCACATGAGGACTCCTCAGATATTTATTTCGATAGTTTGTTTTCTGTGCATGATGTATATTTTAACTTTTATAAAATATATTATAGTGAATAATTCATAATACTTTTTATTATTCAGGAAATATATATTGACATATTTACAGGATGGATTATAAATATATTTATATAATATTCTTTTTATATCATTAATTAAATATTAATATAAAAAATCATGGTAGATATCACTAGAAGAAATTTCCTTATTTGATGAACGGCTACTGTAAGTTGAAGAATCCCTAGTTGGACTTTTTTAAAGTGAGTTTCTTCCATTTTGGATTCTAAAAGATTCCCAATAAAGATATTAGGAATTAGTAATCAAAATTTCAAAAGTACTATCTGAGAAAAACTAGCAAATCAATGAATCGCTCAAGGAACTATTGATGCATTTCTGAATAAAAGAACAAAACTTATAAATGACACATGTGACATCTGACAAAATATGTTGAGTATGCTAGGAGTAACTCCTGACAAAGGAGAGTTATTAATAACGAGAAAACTTCCTCAATATAATGAGAAAAAACCAGAATTTATATTGGATAGATTTTGATACCCAAAGATGACTTGGGAAAACTTCTTCAAATGGGAGTGAAGGCATAGTGTTAAGTGAGTCTATAAGCTAGAAAAATGAGTATCACTTGTTTGCAATAAGGAATGAGTAAGCGCAAAGTGAGATATCGATATAGAGTTTACCCCTGATTGACTTATTAAGTTAATATTATACATGAAAAAAAAGGAGAAGGTATATCGCACTGGTCCACTCAATGAATTGAGGTTATATTAAAGAATCCGCTAGAAGTTAAGAAACAGATATTCCAATGGAAATCAAGAGATTGGTCTCAAGAAATTATAAATGAACATAGATCCTTTCATAAAAGACTACGAAAAGTATTGCAAGAAAATTATGGAAAAGTAAACAAAAAACGAAAAGAAACCACAAATATCATCTCTCATATCTTGAAGTGAAGTACATACCTTACTCCCCCAGAACAAACCATTAAAAGCTATAAAAAGCTTTTTGAGAATACTTGAGAAAATATTAGCGATAACATCGCTAAAGAAAATATGAGAGAAGAATAATAGTTTTTTACTTCGCCCAAGTTCACTGAGAAAGGGCTATCTTCATATCCTCTATAAATTCTCATATATCCAATTCAAGCATCGTCTCACAATTACGAGCCTCTCATCTGTCTACTCCAGCAGCAAATCATTTGTCTTTAAGTTTTTTCTTTATAGATTTTGGTTTGATGTCCATGACATTGTCACTCGGAAGCATACGGAAGTATGCCCACATAAATCCAGAAAGTTCATCAACTGCATTCAGGTACTTTCTTACCAGCGTATCTGGTTGCTCAGTAATTCCTGGAAGAAAATGTCCATGAGAGCGGATGTCTCCCTTGATTTCTTCTGGCAAATCTATCTCTGAAGTTATCATATCAAACTCATCTTTGAGATGTTTATTCCCATCCTTTTCAATATAGTCCCAATCTACATCGTGAAGAACTCCTACAAGCCACCAGTAGTGAGAATCTTCTCAGAGTTTTTCTCAGAAGTATTTCATAATGGCTCCTACTTGGTAGAGATGTTGTTTGGTAGAAGTAGAGTATTTTTCTATCAGGTCACGTGCTTGTTGCTCAATTGGAAGTACCATGGTTGTTTAGTTAGGTAAAATCTTATTCTAAGACATTTAAGTCAAAAATCCATAAATAAGATTTTACGATATTCGATTCGTCATTATACTTATTTTTAATTTCTCACTCAAATACAAATGAGGAAAAAATACATCATCATCACAGGATGAGTTATATCCGGTATAGGTAAATGAGTAACAGGAGCCTGCACCGGTTTTTTCTTTGCGGAAAAACATAAAGTTGTGCCAATAAAGTTAGATGGATACCTAAACGTTGATCCAGGAACGATGAATCCAAAAGAGCATGGAGAAGTTTTTGTCTTGAGTGACGGAGCTGAGGTAGATATGGATTTTGGTCATTATGAGAGATTTCTTGGAGGAAAATGTAGAGGATCTCAGAGTATCTCAATGGGAAAGATATTTTCTGGAATTATTGAAAAAGAGAGAAGAGGAGAATATCTTGGGGAAGACGTTCAAATGATTCCTCACGTAACTGATTATATTGTTGAAAGAATCGAGCAGACGTTTAAAAACTCTGGATGAGATATCTGTATGATAGAGGTATGAGGAACAGTTGGAGATATAGAAGCCGAGCTGTATTACGAAGCCATTAGACAGATGCGTCATAGAAAAGAACGTGAAGATTTCTTACATATACATCTCACCTATGTTCCCGTTCCTGGTGGAGTTCAAGAACAAAAAACCAAACCAACACAACAATCTGTTCACTTACTCCAGTCTCGCTGACTCTTTCCTGATATCATCATTGCTCGTTCTATGGATACACTCGAGGACGAATCACGCAAAAAAATAGCTCTCTTTTCAAATCTCAGAGAAGAGAGAGTCTTTTCTATCCCTGATGTCTCTTCTATATATACTATCCCCAAGATTCTGAAAGAACAAAAAATAGATAGAATCACTCATGGGCTTCTTGGTGTTCCATTTGAAGAAAGCGCAAAGGGGGAACTCTGGGAGACTATACTCGCAAAACCTCAAAACAAGGAAATACAAATAGGTATTATCTGAAAATATACAGCACTTGAGGATTCATACTCGAGTGTCGTTGAAGCTCTGAAACACGTATGACACACGCTTGGAGTAAAAGTGAAGATAGTATTTATAAATACTCGTGAACATGATGGAATAGAAGACATGAAACAGTGTGATGGATGTATCATCCCTTGAGGATTTGGAGATACGGCTATAGAAAATATGGTAGAAACTCTTACCTATATCAGAGAAAAGAAAATTCCTTGCCTTGGGATATGTCTCGGAATGCAACTCATGAGTATAGAATTTGCGAGAAATATTCTCGATATCCCTCACGCAAATAGTCTTGAGTTTGACAAAGATTGTGCTCCGCATGATATCATCACTCTTCTAGATAGCCAGAAGGGTGTCGTCAATCTCGGAGGAACTATGAGGCTTGGAGAACAAGGAAGTCTCCTCAAAGATGGAATTATAGAATCACTCTATGAGACTTCGGGAAGGGCCACGCAAAGCAATGTTATATACGAGAGGTTCCGTCACAGATACGAAGTCCATCCAGAGTTTGCAAAGAAGCTCGAATGAACAGATTTACATATATCTGGAGTCAGTCAAAAGGAAGGAATCGTTCAATTCATAGAAATGGACAACAAGGTTCATCCATACTACGTGGGAACACAGGCTCATCCAGAGCTTACCAGCAAACTCGAGAATCCTGGACCATTATTTATGGGGTTGGTGAAAGCTTGTTTGAAATAGTTACTTACTGAGCTTCTTCCATTCTTCTTCTCAGAAATCCTCAAGAGAATCAAGGATTATATCTGCAATAGCGAATTTCGGATTGCCCTTGTTTACATCTTCTGGTACGGCAATACAGGTAATCTTTGCTGATTTTGCCGAGATGACTCCATTAAGAGAGTCCTCAAAAGTGATACATTCTTCTGGAATCACTCCTATCTTTTTGCATGCTGAGAGATAGACTGCAGGATGAGGTTTTCCATATTGCTCCTCTTCAGCTGAATGAATAATCGGAAAATATTTTTCTATATCCAGTCTCTCTACTACTTCTTGAATAATAGAATATTCCGAAGAAGAGGCTATTGCTATATTCGTCGTTTTTGTAGACAAGAACTTGAGGATTTGGATCACTCATTTCTTTGCTGTTCATTCCTCTCTTATAAGTTTTTTTACTTCTTCTACTATTTCTTGAGCAAGTGATTCTTTTGTATAATCAGATGTATCCCAAGGGTACTGCAGATACCAATGTTCTACAACTTCATCTACACGTAGCCCTGTTGTTTCAGAGGTTTGAGTCATCGTAAGCTCTATTCCTACTTTTTGAAAAGCATGTCTTTCTGCCTGTATCCATAAAGGTTCTGAATCTATCAAAAGTCCATCCATATCAAATATTATTCCATGTATCATAAGAAAGTTAGGGTTATATAGTAATCAACTAGGAGACTCATTATTTCTTTATCTTCACTTCTGCATCTATTGGGTATCACTGTTTTTCTAACATACATCTGAGGAATTTTCATTGGAGTCTTCCTGGAATAAAGTGTATGTGATAATGTTCTACGCTCCTATTTCCCATTGTTTCACGAGTTGCAGAGAAATAATCCTTTTCTCCTGCTTTTTCAAAGAAATCTTTCATAAAACGATAGATATCCTGTAATTCTGATATTTCTTCTTCTAAAAGTTCATACGAAAATGCTATATGACGTTTGGGAACAGCCATGAGGTGATGTTCATTTCATGAATATGGGTATTTATTGAACAAAATATCCCAGTATCAAAAGGAATGAATACATGTGTCCCTTGTTTGCCCTGAAAGACAGAACGGACAATCCTCTTTTCAGAGGATATTTTTTCCTATTTGCTTGTGATACTCTTGTCGTGTTCCTATTTTTTTCATAGTTCTCTAACTTTTACAAAACTAGATTCATATTATTTTCTAAAGATTCCACAAAAATTTATCTTCCCTTCCCAGCTTTCTCAAGCTTCATCTGTTGATCAGTTACAGCACAAGCATCGATGATAGGCCCAAGTCTTCCTCACATAACTTGAGGAATTCCTGAGAAATTTTGTCCGATACGATGGTCGGTGATACGGTCTTGTGGATAGTTATATGTCCTGATTTTCTCACTCCTGTCACCACTTCCTACTTGAGCAAGTCTCTCTTCTCCGAGTTCTTTGGCTCTTTTTTCTTCTTCAACTGCATAGATCTTTGCCCTGAGTATCTGATAGGCTTTGTCTTTGTTCTTGTGTTGACTACGACCATCCTGACAAAATACTGATATCCCTGTAGGAATATGTGTCATATGTATGGCTGAATCTGTAGTATTTACATGCTGTCCTCCCGCTCCTGAGGATTTGGTTGCTTTGATTTCTAGGTCTTCATCTTTGAGTTCTACATCAAACTCTTCAGCTTCTGGAAGAACGGCAACGGTTATTGCACTGGTGTGGACACGTCCTTTGTTTTCTGTTTCCGGTATACGTTGAACCCTATGAACTCCCGATTCGTATTTGAAACGGCTGTATGCCCCTTCTCATTTAACTTCAAAGATAATTTCTCTTACTCCTCCAGCTTCTCCATCTGTTTTTTCGGTAACTTCTACTTTGTATCATTCTTCTTCTGCAAAGAGGATATAACTGCGAGAAAGTTCTCCAGCAAAAAGAGCTGCCTCATCTCCTCCTGTTCCTGCTCTCACTTCGACCATGATATTCTTGTCATCATTTGGATCCTTAGGAAGAAGTGCCATCTTGAGTTTTTCTTCGAGTTCTGGTATTTTCCCTTCTGCTTCAGATATCTCCATTTTAATAAGGTCTTTCATCTCTGCATCTGACTCTTCTCAGAGCATAGTTTTGTTCTCCTCGACAGACTCACTCAAACTCTTGTATTCTAGATATAGTTCTACCGCTTCAGTAATCGATTTCTTTCTTCTGGAAACTTCTTTTACCTTTTTTTGGTCTTTAAATATTTCTGGATCTGAGAGTTCTATTTCCAGGTTTTTAAACTCTGTTACGAGAGTATCAAGGTTGAATTTCATAAAAATTTCTAAGAATTATATTTCGACAAAGTGTAGTGAGAATAGAGGAAATAGCAAGGAGATAGAAAAAATTGATTATTTTAAATAATAGTTTATAATAATTAAAATAATGCTGTAATATGGATCTATGAATAAAAAAAACGGGCTTACTATTCTTAGTATAAACAATAATTTCCAGATAAATACACAAAGTACTGTTTCTGAAACAAAAGTAAGAGTTTTTGTGATTTTTGTAAGAAGAAACTCTGCCACCTGATGCCCCCTCTGGAAAGTGAAAGATTTATCAAACGTAGAGGATATGGAAATAGAGTATATAGTTGATGGTAACGAGGAAAAAGAAAAACTAGATTTTCTCAAGAGATGAATTAAAAATTATTTTCATACGATATGAAGGCTCTGACCTTTGGATTTCTCGGATATAGATTGTGTAAAATTTACATGAATACTACACGACTTAAACTACTGTGAAGATAATCATACGTTTTATTGGGGTTGATCTCATTTATGAGAGAAGATAGATATTTGAGTGCTTAATGTTGGTGATATAATACTTACTGACTTGATTTGAAATCAAAACTCTGAACATATGAGTACTTATATTGGTAACGATTTATTTATTTTTAAGGCTTGATATAAAGGAGGGATATGTGTTGCTAACAGTTCAAATATATCAAAATGATACCCTTTTAACAGAGTTAAAAGGTGCACCGGTAGCAATAAAAAAGGAGTCCAATTTGGTCAATATTTACAAAACTGCTTGCCTTCCAGATAATTTAGAGCGTTTCTCGAAAGATTTGGAAATCTTGAGATACATCTTAGTATACAAGAGTTTATATATTAACTATCTCTCTATGCTTCATAAAATACTTGTATTCTTGTTGGTGTTTGTTTCTTTTTGAACATATACCTATGCTCAAGAAAATGGAAATAACCATTGATACAATGCTATGCAGCTTCTCCCTGATTTCAAGTTCAAAGCTGTCTACCAAGATGATATTGTCTACATGGACTGGGAAAAGTATTCTCTTAGTGAAAGTCTCAAGTACTACAAAGTAGTCAGGTCAATAAAAAATAGCAACCCTGTTTATCCTGAAGACGGTCATATCAAATACTCTAAAGATATAAACTTTACAGAGTACACCGATAAATGGCCTCCTTATGGGGATGTATATTACAGAGTTTGTGCTATTACAAAGGAAAAAAATAGATATTGTAGTAAGGTAGTAAAAGTAGATATCAAGAAACCTGAAAAAAATACTCAAAAAGTTTGTACTAGAGAATATGTTCCTGTGTGTGGGGAATATAAACATGAATGCTGCAGCACAAACAATAATCCAAAATGTAAAATAGTGAAGGTTAGTTGTACCCCAAAATTAAAAACATATTCAAATAAGTGTGTTATGGAAAACGCTGGTGCAGTATATAAATATAGTGGTAAATGTGAGGAAAAAGAGTCCCCAAAATCTACTTCTTACCAAGTATCAACAAAGATTAAAAAAAGAGCTCAGATACTTATAAATAATTTCATCAATAAGTTAGAGAAAAAAGGACTCACTGATTCTGAGATAATAAAAAAGATAGATACTATTACTCAGAGGTTGGAAAAACTCAAAAAGAAGAAACCTAAAGTTTCAAAGATTATTGATTATATCATCTTCCTCCTTGAAGAAAAAAGAGGAAAATATGAGGATGATTTTGGAGAGATAGAAAATATATTTAGTGAAGAGTAGGAAGATAAGTTACTCATTAAAAAGGAGTAGCCTATTCAAGAGATGATTTTTAGCATCCATAATATTTTTGACAAACCTACTAAAATAGTTATATATAGTATATAATTTGTAGAAAATGATTCATAATCAAACATCTAATATTCCTGGTGAAGGTAGTTTTTTCCTGGATTTTCTTCAATGATATGCTGAAACTCTCACTAACAGGAGCCTTCTCCATAAGGAGGCAGATATAAAACTTTTTTTGGAAGGATCTTTCAAAGAAATATGTGAAAATTGGGGGCGTTTTTTTGATGAATATGTGAATATTTTCTTTCGACATCCCAATATTGTCTTTTTTAAAAACTCAGTATCCCTAGCTAATTGATTAAGAAACGACAGAATGCTTAGCTTCGTTCCTATCGAAAATAATACCTATATAAACCTTGCAAAATTGGATCAAATCGTTGCTACTGGTCAAACGAAATTATGAATAGCTTTTTGTCTTGCGCATGAGATTTCCCATAGCATCCAAACACAGCTTCAGTTTAAAGAAAAAGAAACAAGGTATATAGAATACCACGCGCACTACCTTGCTTGATATATGCTTCAAAAGATGATTGATAGTAGCGATATAAAACTTTCATCTGAGGAAATAAGGGAGTTATTCACTATTTTTGAAATTCATGGAATTATGCATGAACTTGGGTGCTTTTTTGAGAAAAAAGAATTAACTCACCGGGATGGTAAAGAAGCTAAAAGAGCTATACGTGAATGATTTTCTGCTACAGAGATCGACATCATGAATACTTTTCCTCCTCAATACTCAAAAATAAATACATGAGAAATAATACGTCCTTACGAGGAAAGGGTTACGAACTGTACTTTCCCAGATAACTAAATATAGACGATTTTCTACAAATCATACTTCAGCTTCTCCAGTCCTATCTCTTTATCTCATACAAGTATTTTTGGACTAATATTCTCAGCATCATTTCCTTCAAAGAAGAAACTATTATCGATATCTTGATCTTTGAGTATTTTTTTGAGCCTCTTTTCTACCTCACGAACCACTCCCATCTTATCAAGAACATCATAAACTCTCATAACTGCTTCTGAGTTTTCGAAGTCAGTCATACGAACGATTTGCTCAAGCCTCTTTCCTTCGGTCTTAAATAAGAGATTTCCAAGGTAGGAAACATTGACTTGTCTTGGGTCTTGTTTTGATTTGAGATCGTATATTTTGACTTCTTCTTCGATCTCTTCTTCTAAAGAAACAAGAGTTTCTGAATAGTTGTCTACGAGAAAGTCCTTGAGTTCTTCTATCCCTTCTCCTGTCGCTGCTGATATAACAAAACACTTCTTGCTTGGGTACTTCGTTTGAAATTCTGAGACGATATGTTCTTTCATTTCTCTATCCAAAAGATCCCCTTTTGTAAAGATGATAACCTCTTCTTTAGAAATAAGGGTATTTTTTGATGATTCTCCATGACGAGCTCCAAATATATCAAGCTCATTTCTAATATCCTCATAGTCTGAGAGAAGATTATCAAGACGATAAAGATCCAGGAGATGAAAAAGAACCCCTGTTCTTTCTATATGTTTCAGAAACTCTATTCCGAGTCCCTTTCCTTCGCTCGCTCCAGGAATCAGCCCTGGAACATCTTCGAGAACGAGAGACTTTCCCTTATGCTCAAGAACTCCGAGGTTTGGAGTAAGTGTAGTAAATGGATAGTCTCCTATCTTTGGAGAGACATTACTGAGTTTTGAAATAAGTGTTGATTTTCCTGCTGAAGGGACTCCGATAATACCGATATCTGCAACCAGTTTGAGTTCGAGATGTAAATCTCTCTCTCCTGGGATATCTCCAAGTTCTGCAAATGCTGGAGCTTGTCTGGTACTCGAACAGAAGTGAGCATTTCCATATCATCCCCTTCCTCCTTCAGCCATGAGAACTTTTGTATTTTTCTCATCCAGATCAAAGATAATTTCCTGCGTTTCTGCGTCACGAATAATCGTTCCTGTAGGAACTCTGAGAATAGTATCTTCTCCATTCGCTCCATGCATAAGTTGTTTTCATCCTCTTTCTCCTTTTTCTGCTGTTATTACTTTTTTATGTCTAAAATCACTCAGAGTATTGAGGTTGTCATCAGATTGTATGTACACATGTCCTCCATTTCCTCCATCTCATCCCCGAGGTCCTCATTTTGGTATGTACTTTTCTCTTCTCCATGAAACAAGACCGTCACCTCATTTTCCAGCGCTGATATGTATTTTGACTTCGTCTATAAACATTTTTACTTTTTAGTATTTTTATTGTCTTATGGTATCCCCAGCAGGAATCGGCTCGTCTTAATTGTTCTTATTCATCACAATCAAATTTTTCTCTTCAGAGAAAAAACCTCCATTCACTTCCTTTTTTTATTGTCTTATGGTATCCCCAGCAGGAATCGAACCTACATCTACCCCTTAGGAGGGGGTTGTTCTATCCGTTGAACTATAAGGACAAAAAGCGACAGTACTATAGGAGAAAAGAAGAAAAAGGCAAATCTGTTTATAGGTTTCCTCTTCTTATCCCAGGAGGAAACCTACTAAGGAAAAACTATATCTTTACAAACCAAACAAACGCAAGGGTTAAGAAAAGAATTACTACAAAAGTTATAAGTATATAATTCGTACTTTTCTCATACTTGAGCTTCTTTTCTAGGTCGTCTTTTGCTTCCTTTATATCCTCTACCTCTCTCCCAAGATATCCCTTAGATTCTTCGAGAAGAAACTGTGACTTCTTGAATTCAACCAAGGTCACAGAGTTTCTTGCTACTTCTTTCGCCTCTCCGAGTTGAACTGAAAGATTTTGTATGAGTGTATCTTTCTTTTGTATTTCAGATCTCAGGTCTGCATATATTTTCTCAAGAGTTCCTCAGTTTTGTGACGGAGAGGAAATAGATGTCGAAGGACTTTCTACTGTTGAATTTGTTCTGGGGATAATAACCTCTTGTTTCGATGCTTCTTTTCCACTTATTGAGTTGATATCTCCTCTATGTATATAAATGATTTTTCCTTCTTTTTTTGATCTGAGCTTTCCAGATTTTACATATCTGTCAACACTTCTTGTAGAAACATTGAGTAAATCTGCAGCTTGTTGTCTCGTAATATCGTACATAAAAATTGATTCTTTTAAGATTTATTTTTGTCTACAATACCTTAATAAAAAAGCCTTACAGAGCAAAAGTTTTTGTCCACTTTATTGTTGACAAATAAAAAGACTTAGAAAATATTTGACTAATCTTTTATATCTATATAATACCCGAGCTATTTGCGGCTATCGTCTAGTGGTTAGGACACCTGGTTTTCATCCAGGCAACCGGAGTTCGATTCTCCGTAGCCGTACCAAATGTATCGCGGAGTGGAGAAGTGGTATCTCGCCAGGCTCATAACCTGGAGGTCATTGGTTCGATTCCAATCTCCGCAACCAAATAAATAGCAAAAAGCTGAGGACTGATGCTTTTCAGCACTCAGCTTTTTTTATATGTCAGTATAGCTCAGTCGGTTAGAGCGCAGGATTCATATCCCTGAGGTCGCAGGTTCAATTCCCGCTACTGACACCAATTTAAAATACAATTTTCAGTAAGGGGATTGAATGGAGAGTAAAATTGTAAAACAATTTTAAAAAGACACGTTTGTGTCTTTTGGCTCGGATGTCCGACTCGTAGAGCGACAATTCCCGCTACTAACACCAATTTAAAAACAAAGAAAAAATCTCTCAAGAGCAATCTCGGGAGGTTTTTTATGTAGAAATGTTACTAAAAGTCACTAGAGAAGGGATTGACTTTCAATGCCGATAAAATAGAATCAATACTATTGAAATTATTACTTTAATTATTTATATAAAAATATATGTCTAAAAAAGGAAGCTCTCAGAACAATAGCATGTTCTTTATTATTATTGTTCTTCTCCTCATTGTTATAGGAATCCTTGCTTTCTT
>JAMOOA010000007.1 GCA_027066255.1 Candidatus Altimarinota bacterium
TAGGAGCTTCAATAACCATCTTAGTTTCTTAATAGAATAATAAGGTATATTATATAGCAATAACATTAAAGTCAATGATTTATTTACTCAAACTCTTAAATTCGCTTTCTTCATAGAGGAGCTTGAAGCTCTTGAGAAACTCATCTCCTGAATCTGGTATAACGATGAAGCTTTTTGTAATAATGGCTTCTTTGTTGTTTATAAGTGTATCGAGGAGGCTTTTATTGTAGTTATTGAGAAAATTGTATTGAATGAGGAACTGGTTGATATACACTATATCGGTAAAATTGTTGGTATATCTTCTACGGAGTTCGATATATTCATCAACATCCTCTACACTAGCTAAACTATCTGAACGAGAAAAATCTCCTCACATCTTTGTCTTGAGTGTTTGAATGTCGGAGTTTATTTGCGATATATCAGAGAGAAGAAGACCTTTTTGGTTTGAGAGGTTTATAGAGCTTTCAGCAGCGTTTTTGTAGCGAATCTCTAACTGAGAAATGAGTGTTCCGAGAGTGTTTCTTCTGGTATCAGAACTATCAAGTAGTCATAGGACATCAGTTTTGAGAAGCGCGAGGTATTCTTTGATGATGACCATGTTTTTTGCAATCATTTCCTTTCTGATTTCACGTGATTCAAGGTTTGTTTGCCCTATTTCTCCAGTTTTTCCATAAAAAGTAGCTTGATTGTACTGCTCTGTATCAAAACGTATCCCTATTCCTGTACTGATAGCAACTCCGACTCATGAAAGGTTTTGTTCATTAGCTGATTGATATAGGTGTTTATTCTCATTTCAGACTCGGTTTTGTACGTCAGAAAGAGCATATACCCCTATTTGCATCAACGCAGTAATACATAGAGACATGATTCATATCCTTACAATAACTTTCTGAGTGTTTTTATGCATGAGGATTGGCTAAAAAACTAGTATATACATATGATAGCATAAAAATCAGGAGATGGGAAATATTTTTTGATTCAATCATATAAAAAAGTATTCTAGAGTGGAATATTTCTTTTTCATACTTATGAAACACCAAAAAGAGGCAGATATTCCGATAAATTCCTGCAAGAGTGGAGAAGGTGAATTATGAGAGTTAGACTCTCTTGTTGATAAGCATGGAAAACATTATCTCGCAAACGTGCTACTTATACTTGGGAGTACATGAGCAGGAAGTTTTATTGTATGGGATAATTGGTATGATTATTTTGTGGGTGCATATCTGATGACTTTCCTACTTCCCATAGGTGCCTTGAACGCATATTCACTCATAAAATGTACTCATAAGAAAGATGTAATAGATAGTTTTATATCGGAAAATCAATCTAAAATACAAAGTTTTCTAGAAAAAAACAGAGAAAGTATTATTCCTCTTTCAAACAGAGTAAAAGCACTTTTAGAAAAGAAGGGAATTATAAGGGGATAGTTTTGTCTTTCTATAAATAATAGGTACAATTAAAGAATTAGTTTTTTGCTTTCTATATGCCAAACAAGTTTACACTCAAGTCCCCTTATAGGCCATCTGGGGACCAATCCTCAGCCATAAAATCACTGAAGAAATACATAGATAAAGACTACAAGTGGCAAACACTTTGGGGAGTAACCGGGAGTGGAAAAACTTTTACGATGGCAAATATGATAGAGAAGCTTCAAAAGCCTACACTTGTTATCGCTCACAACAAGACCCTTGCAGCCCAACTTGCTACGGAATTTAAAGAGTTTTTTCCAGATGCTGCTGTGCATTATTTTGTGAGTTATTATGATTATTATCAACCAGAAGCATATGTTCAAAAAACAGATACGTATATCGAAAAAGAAGCAACGATTAATGCAGAGATAGATAGACTCAGGCATGCAGCAACACAGAGTTTGATGACGAGAAAAGATGTAATTATCGTTTCATCTGTGAGTTGTATCTATGGTATTGGAGATATTAGTGCGTATATGGAACAAGTATTCCATATAGAAGTGGGGAAGAGCTATGTGATAGAAGATTTACTAAAACAGCTTATAAATATACAATTCTCTCGTGCTGGTAATGATTTCCGTCCAGGGAATTTCTTGGTATCGGGTGATATAGTCGAGGTATGGCAAGCAAGTAAAGAACATGTCTATACGATAGAATTTTGGGGAGAAGAAGTCTCTCAGATAACCTATAGAAATCATCTCACAGGAGAGATATATGAGCATATGCAAACGGTTGAGATATTTCCAGCAAAGCATACGGTTACCACTCAGGATACGATAAATGCTATTCTTCCAAATATCAAGAAAGATCTCAAGAAGAGGCTTGAGTATTTTAAAGGAAATGAAGATATACTGAAATATGAAAGACTCAAAGCAAAAGTCGAGTACGATATAGAGATGATGCAAGAAGTTGGATATGTAAATGGGATAGAAAACTACTCACGTTACCTTGATAAAAGAAATCCATGAGAACCACCTGCGACGCTTTTGGATTTCTTTGGAGATGATTTTTTGACGTTTATAGATGAATCACATATGACTATTTCTCAGATAGGAGGGATGCATGCAGGAGATAGAAGTAGAAAAGAAAACCTTGTAAATAATGGTTTTCGTCTCCCAAGTGCCATGGATAATAGACCACTCCAGTTTGATGAGTTTGAGGGAAAACTCAAACAAGTGATAGCTGTTTCTGCGACTCCAGGAAAGTATGAGATAATAGCGAGTTGTGATAAAAATGAGGAAAAGTCACAAGTGTTCTTTGATTTTGATCCCTTAACTGAAAAAGACTGGAAAGAGAGCGAGGATATGAGGATTATCCCGCAAGTTATACGTCCTACAGGGCTTCTTGATCCTGAAATCATACTGAAGCCTATGGAGTTTATGGTTGATGACATCATGAGTCAGATATCAGAGATAGAAGAGAGAAACGAAAGAATGCTTATCACAACACTTACGAAACGTAGTAGTGAGGAGCTCACTGAGTATTTGATAGAAAATGGTACCAAGGTTCAATACTTACATAGTGAGGTGGATACACTGGATAGACTTGAAATACTGAAGGACCTCAGGACGGGGAAGATAGATGTGATTGTATGAGTCAATCTCTTGAGAGAATGACTGGATCTCCCAGAGGTTTCAAAGATATGTATACTTGATGCTGATAAACAAGGATTTCTGAGATCAACTTCGGCTCTTATACAAATTATCGGAAGAGCTGCGAGAAATAGTACTGGAATCGTGAGCATGTACTCAGAGAAACTTACAGAAAATTCTCGAGATGAAATACTCAAAAATGGAACTAAGGAACATGAACTTCTTTGACAAGAGCTCTGGAGAATGGATGGAGGAAAACTCATAAACTCTGATGGCTTGGTTATATCAGAAGCTATGAAAAAGGCTATTTCTCTCACATACTATAGAAGAGCATTGCAAAACGAGTACAATAAAAAGCATGGTATTACTCCAACTACAATTTTTAGCACGATAAAGGATATAGGAATCTCTAACAAAAAACGAGAACTCAAGATATCTGACAAGAAATCAGCAGAAAAAGAAGTAAAGAGACTGGAACTCGAAATGGATATAGCAGCTGCAAACATGGAGTACGAACAAGCTGCAGAGCTCAGAGATATGATAATAGAAATCAAGAAAGGGAAGAGAAAGTTTAGATAATATATAAAAAAGATATGCCACCAACTAATAGTAAAAATACTCCAGAAAAACTCAATCATTTTGTCGCTCAAGTACTTGATATACTTTGAGAGAGTAAGAAATGATTTGATAGTTCACAAGGAACATATAAGACTCAGATCGATGGAATACTGAAAGATAATACAGATGCAAAAAAGAACACGAAGCTTGCACTATACCTCATAAATGAAGTAGATGTATCGTACTTTCACAAAATAGATCCATCTCTCAAGAATAATAAGGCCATAGCACTTGCTGCGCTTGCTCAGGATTCTCGTATCTATGGATACTTAAGTCCTCAATTTCAACTTCAACCTCAATTTGCAAAAGAAGCTATTAAATCACTAGTACGTGAAAGAGTGAGTTTTTTGGAAGTAAGGAAGTTTCTCAAAGAGAGTTTCAAGGATGACAAGATGTTTTCTACGATGTTTTTGTTTTATACAAATTACCTCAAGACTGCTGACTATCTTTTTCACTCTGATATAGAAAGACAACTTATCGAAATAGAATCGAAAGACAGAGACTTTCTTGATTTGCTGATGCAAAAAAAACTTCTAGAACAACGAGGGAAGAAAATACTTCTCTCTACTATTTTTGTGGAGTATTTTCTTTGAGAGATCTCGAATATCTCGGAATACAGCGATAAAGCATCAGATGAGAAAAATCAATTAGCCCTCGAGATCTTTCAGAAATACCTGGAAATATCTCCAAAAGATATGACGGAAGACAGGGCATCTTTTCTCACTTCGGTATTTGAGGGTATTCATATAAA
>JAMOOA010000008.1 GCA_027066255.1 Candidatus Altimarinota bacterium
AATCCCAAGAACTTTGGTGGAGCTGTTGATAGAAATAGAGTCAGAGCAGAAACGCTTATAAACACAAAAGGGAAGAAGCCAGAAGTAAAAATAATAGAAGTCCTTACAGGGAAACCAAAAACTCCAGAAAGAAAAGTATTAAAAACAGTAGAAGGAGTCTATACATGAGGAGATGAAAATTTTTGATTTGTTGATGTAGAAGGGCAAGAGAAAGGGTATTTTGTGTATGGAAAGAAAAAAAATGGAGCGAAGGATGGGGATAGTGTAAGAGCTGATATTGTGGAATATAATGGAAAAGAAGAAGGAATAGTCGTAGAAATACTCAGTGGAGAAACTACTCTTCTCACTTGAAAATACTCTGATAATGATAAGTTTGGTTTTGTACTTCCAGATGATAAATCAGGAGATATATTTATCGCAGGATCCAGGAAAGCAGATGCAGAAAATGGTGATACTGTTACTGTAAAGATAATCAAGCAGTGAGGAAGGAGAAGGGAAGGGGTAATAGTGGAGGTATTATAAAAAAAGAGATTCTTTATAAAGAGTCTCTTTTTTTATGTGTTCTTGATTACCTTCTCACTTTCCCTAATAACCTCAGTATCTCTATATATAACCATACTAGAGTAATCAGGAGTCCAAAACTTGCGTACCACTCCATGAATTTTGGAGCCTTTGCTTTAACTCATCTGTCTATGAGGTCAAAATCAAGTGCGAGGTTAAAAGCTGCTATCCCGACAATGAATATACTGATACCTATACCCATAGCCCCACTATCGTGAATATAGGGAACATTGAACCATCCAGTCATACTTCCTGCAATACTGATGAGATAGACGACCATGATAGCTCCTGTCGCCCCAGTAACTATAGCACGGAATTTGTTAGTCACTTGAATAACTTTGGTCTTGTAGAGAAAAAGCATGAGTCAAAAAGTAGCAAACGTGAGTGATGTTGCTTGGATAACGATACCAGGAAATTGGGACTCGTAAAAAGCAGAAATAGTTCCTATCACTACTCATTCTACTATAGCAAACGGAGTAGACAGATATGGAGACGATTCTTTTTTGAAACTAATGATTATCGAGAAAACAAATGCGAACAGTATAATAGGGAGTATATATGGAAGAAATAGTCACGCATAGTTCCATACTCCAATTGCTGAAAGTATGGTTATTCCTATAAGTATAATAGACTTATTAATAGTCCCTTGAAGTGTCATTACTTCATTTCACGTTCATTGCTGAGAAAAAGTATCCTCATTCATCATTGGGCTTGCCATGATTGTAATAATTAAAAAATATTATTTTTTCTTGAAAAATTCAGTTCTTAGAACCATTTTTCCTGATTCTATGAGGTCAGCATCATCTGTCAGCCTGATATTTTTAAATACATCACCACGTTTTATATCAGTAGCTCATTTTACTTTGAGATCCTTTGTTGCAATAACACTATCTCCAGAGAGGAGCGGGTTTCCATTACAATCTGTGACTTCAATAGAAGTATCATCTTCATCATCGAGAAGCCAGCTCATGTCTTTCTTCTTTTTAGCCATTTTTTCTATTTTAAAAAATACTTTCTCAAGATACTTCTTTTATAAGGAAACTCAAAATTATTTTGACAGTATATATAAAAAGTATATACTTCGAGTATATTATATAAATATTAATTATGCTTACTGAGAAACAACAACACGTTCTAGATACTATTACAGAATTTGCTCAATCAAATGGAAAGTCTCCAACAATTGAGGAACTCAAGAATATCCTGTGACAGAAATCAAAGAGGGGGGTGACTCAGTATTTGGAAGTACTCGAAAAAAAAGGATTTCTCACCAGAGGAGATGGATACAGAGGAATCAGACTTGGAAACTCTATCGGGTTACAAACCATCCTCAATATTCCTATTCTGGGATACGCAAATGCGGGAACACCTTTGGCTGTTGCGGAAGAAAATGACTATGGAACACTTCCTATATCCAAAAATATTATTTCCTGAGATGGAAAGCAGCACTTCGTCCTCAAGGTTGAGGGAACAAGCATGAATAACTGCAAAGTACAAGACAAGTTTATCGATAATGGAAGCTATGTTCTCATAAAAAAAGATGAAGTCTGACTCAATGAATCAGATCCGTTTCTTTTTATAGTTAACGGAGCAGCGACACTTAAGAGATTCAAAAAACAAGGACAATATATCTACCTCATGCCAGAATCAAACGACGAGACTCACAAGCCTATCGTCTTGACTCAAGATGATGATGTGAGACCAAATGGAAAGGTTGTAGATGTATTTAGCTTTTAGGTTTTTTTATGAGGATGGGAAGATAAAAAAGTGTTGATTTTTAGATTCATGTATATATTATACAACAATATACATTTAAACTATACTATGAATCTTGAAGTTTTACCTTATTCTTGAAAACCTTTGAATCCTTATGTTGTTGATGCAGATCAAGCATTTGATAAAATATTTGGTAATGAGGATGACTCCTGCTGTATTAACTCAAGTGTGAGATGGGATGCTGGACTTATAATAGCTAATGAAGTTAGATCTGATATAAACCATGCTTTTAATCATTTAGAGAGAGGGATGTAGGGGTAAAAATAGTTTTGCATTTTATTTAAAATATGTAGAATACAAAAAAGCGCTTGAGTGGTTAACGCCTACGATGCCAGGAGGAAGAAAAGATATAGTATCCTATTAGACCCTTCCAGAGTTCAATACCTCTGATATCAAAAATAAAATTAAGAATAAGCCTCGGTGGCACCTTTCGTAAAACAACGAACCGAAGCACATGAAATATTTTCGTGTGTTTTTTAAATACTAATTCATTTATTTATGTTAAGAACTCATAATTGTGCTGAACTGACTGATACAAATATAGGAGAACAAGTGAATCTTTGTGGTTGGGTGAGTAATAGAAGGGATCATGGAGGGATTATATTTATCGATGTAAGAGATAGATATGGACTGACACAAGTCGTATTTGACCCAGAAGATGACAAAGCTGCGTGGGAACTTGCGGATTCTTTTCGTAGTGAGTATGTTATCAAAATCACAGGAAAAGTAAGACCAAGACCAGAAGGACAAGCAAATCCAAACATGGTAACAGGAAAGATAGAAGTTATTACTTCGAAAGTAGAGCTCCTTTCGAAATCAAAAACTCCCCCATTTGAACTCGATGAACATGCAGAAGAGGCAAATGAAGAAATTAGGCTCAAGTATCGTTATCTCGATATTCGTAGAAAGAAAATTCTTGATTACATCAAGTTTCGTTCACGTATGACGACATTCTCAAGAAACTGGTTTACGCAGAAAGACTTTCTTGATGTTCAAACTCCTATTCTAGCAAATTCGTCTCCAGAGTGAGCAAGAGATTTTCTTGTCCCATCACGTTTACATCCAGGACAGTTTTATGCTCTTCCTCAAGCACCACAACAATTCAAACAACTTCTTATGGTGGGGGGAATAGATAAATATTTTCAAATAGCTCCATGCTTCAGAGATGAAGACCCAAGAGCCGATAGGCATGCTGGAGACTTCTATCAAGTGGATTGCGAGATGAGTTTTGTGGAACAGTCAGATGTATTTGATGTAGTAGAAGACTACCTTATAGATACAACAACAGAACTCTCGGACAAAAAAATCCTTACAAAAACTCCAGGAAATGATACTGTGAGAGAAGGAGGAAAATTCTTTACTCTGACGCACGCAGAAGCTATAGAAAAATACGGAACTGATAAACCAGATCTCAGATATGGTCTAGAGATGGTAGATGTACTGGATATATTTGCAAGAAGTACTAATGAGATATTTGCAGGAATTGCAGCTGATTCTCAGTGAAATAGAATCAAAGCCATGAAAGTCCCAAATGGAGATAATGTCTTTTCAAAAACTCAAATGAAAGGTTTTGAAAAATACGTCCGTCAGTTTGGAGCACAAGGACTCTGATATTTTCAAATGAAAGAAGACGGGCTCAAGGGGCCACTCAACAAATTCTTTTCTGAAGCAGATTTAGAAGAAATTGTGAGTAGGACAGATTTAGAGGTAGGAGATGTGATATTCTTTGGAGCATGAGAAAAGAAGCTTGTGTGTAACTACATGGGGAGGTTTAGAAACTATATTGCAGAACTCATGAAACTTGCGGATAGTTCAGAGATAGTGTTTTGCTGGATTACAGATTTTCCGATTTTTGAAAAAGACGAAGCAACTGGAAAAATAGACTTTGAGCATAACCCATTCTCTATGCCTCAAGGTGGACCAGCTGATTTTGATAAAGATGGAGACGAACTTCTCGACGTTATAGGATATCAATACGATCTCTCATGTAATGGATATGAGATACTTTCAGGAGCTATTAGAAATCATGATATAGAATCACTCGTTAAAGCATTTGAGAAAGTTGGGAGAAATGCTGAGGAAGTAAAAGAGAAGTTTGGGGCAGTATACGAGGCGTTCCAATATGGAGTTCCTCCACATGGAGGGTTTGCTATCGGAATGGATAGGCTCATGATGATATACCTCAATGAAGAAAATATTCGTGATATCTACGCATTTCCAAAATCAGGAAAGGCTCAGGATATGATGATGAATTCTCCTATACGAGTGGAGCAAGATCAACTGCAAGAACTGAGTCTAGAAATCACTGAAGAAGACTAAACAAAAAACTCCCGAAAGGGAGTTTTTTGTTTTATAATAGTTTGTTAGCTCCTAATACTGTATCATCGACTACTCGCGATGGAGTTTCTTCTCCTATGTTATTGAAATCTTGTATAAAATTCTTTATAATTTCAGGATTATTTATTATCAGGTTTAAACAATAGTGATTTGTACTCCCAACTTGAGGTAATTCTTTATTATAGCATAGATTTGCAAGCATTTTAGAACCACCTCTTTCAAAAATGTTTCAGTTTGATTGTTGTAATTTAGTTATTATCTCGTTTTTGCTTTTATCATACAAATCCTTACTTGTGGTTCTTTCCAGTAAAGGAAGTTCTTTATTTAACTCCTCTATTCTTTTAATAAAGGCTCAGACTTTTGTCTGTATCTGTATAATTGTCCCGATAGGTACATTGCCTTCTTTTTTGGAGTAAGAATACAGATGTCATATAACTCTTTTATACTCACTTAAAAAGGATTCTATGTTATCTATTTTTTCTTTACGATCATTATCGTTATTTGGTAAATTTAGATTCATTGAAGTAATGTTTGAATTATAATTTCTCTAGTGAAATATAACTATATTATAAAAAATAACTAATTCATTAAATAGTAAACAACCTATCAAAATGAAGTTCAATTCTATCAATAATACCTAGAAATATAGCATCATCAGTGTATATTCTTCGAGCTTCTTTTATTTCAAACTTTATTACTTCTATACTATTCCTCTGCTCCTTTGATAATTCCCAGCTTTTTCTTCCAACGTTTGCCTCAAGTTTTTCAATTCTTGAGCGAATAACAGCTAAGTGAGACCTTTTATTTTCTATTAAAAACAATTTTTGTAACAGAGGTATCAATCTTTTTTGGAAGGCAGTATCGTCAGGGTATGCTCTTTTAGTGTTATTTAGGGATGCAGATACGTTGATCTTATCTTGTTTATAGTTCTTACTAGATAGTAATCTGTCTATTTCTGAGTTTATATCTGAAATGATTTTTTCTTTTACAGAGTTCTGAAAATCAACATCATTCTCTATATCTGGGGTAAGTTCGGGGGTATTAAAAGATTCTGTCATACTATAATAATACATAACTATAGCTTTTACTTTATCATATATTCTCTTTCTTTACAAAAAACACTTCAGAAATATAATAGCTTCAATAATTTCTAGATACTTTGTATGCAAAGAGAACTTTCACTCAAAAAGATTAAATGGACTGATGGAGTAAAGATGGGAGATTCTGATATTGGGGAGCTTTTGACTGGATACGGGTTTCATGAACTGGATATCGAAGCTTGTATGGAGGAAAATCAGAGAGCAAGAATAGATAGTTATGATGATTATGCTTTTGTGATTCTTCATTTTCCAAAATACAACGCTCGTCTCAAAATATATGAACTCAATGAGTTTAATATATTTGTTGGAAAGAACTTTCTTATCACGCTCAAGGATTTCTCAGGAACCCATATCGACAAGATATTTGAAAAATACTCAAGTGTAAACATGAGAAATATGAAGAAAACCCATATATCTTCGGGTTTTATTTTGTATGAGCTTATCCAAGTGATGCTGGAGAAGATGTTCAAGGTGTGTGATAATATTCGCAGAGATATTAAAATTTTGGAGAAACAGGTATTTGAAAAATCGAGAAGCTCTTTAGTGCGAAGTATACTTATCAAAAAACGAAATATCGTTGTTCTCAAGCACATGCTCCAACCACAGATTACAGTACTCAGAACTCTGGAAGCACATATGAACAAGACTTTTGATAATGAGATAGAAGCGTATTTTGAAGATCTCGAAGACAAGATACAAAAAATACTGACGGATATATCAGTTCTCGAAGAATACATAGAATCAGTAGAAGATGCTTTTAAGTCTATGATCGATATCGAGACCAATAGTGTCATCAAGTTTCTCACTATATTCTCAGCATTTATGCTCCCACTTACACTGATAACGAGTTTCTACGGGATGAATATCACTCTTCCATATCAGAGTTCTCCAACTATGGTATACTCTTTTATGATTCTCAGTTTCTGCTGACTTTTGGCCGTATTTTTGTATTTTTATTGGAGAAGGAGATAGTGAATATTTTCCTCTTGCTTTTTTCAGGAAACTTATATAATCACACTACTTTATTTTTCATGAATATTTCTTAGACCTCTCGATTTTAGAGAGAACCTCAAGAGCGATGCCACGAGGAAGAAATTATGAATTGATATAATCATTTTACATTATGCTTGCAAGAGTCACCATTATTTGACGTCCAAATGTCGGGAAATCGAGTATTTTTAATATATTTACGGGACATAAAATAGCTATTGTTGCAGATGAAGCGGGAACAACGAGAGACATCACAGACTTTGAGTATACTGATAAAGACAATGATTTGAGCTACATTTTGGCTGATTCTGGAGGACTTGATTTTTCAAGTGAAGACGATGAAGTAGCTGTGGATATTATAGAAAGAACCAAGAGAGCGATCTCTGAGAGTGATCTCGTCGTATGGATTATCGAGTATGATAGATTTACAGCACTGGATGAAAGTATTTACAAGATACTGAAGAAAGAAGGAACCAAGGACTTTATCGTTTTAGCAAATAAAGCTGATAATGAAAATAAGACTATGGAAGCTTATTCTCTCGCAGGGAGAGGAGAACTAGAGTTCTTTCCAGTATCATCCTCTCATAGCCTGGGAGTTTCAGGAGTTAAGAAATACATAGCTGGATATCTCAGAGAAAAAGGCCTCAACTTCAAGATAGAAGAAGAGGATGATACTCTCAAATTGGCTTTTGTTGGTCGCCCAAATGTTGGAAAATCAAGCATCGTCAACACACTTGTTGGAAATGATAGAGTGATGGTAAAAGATATGCCAGGAACTACCAGAGATGCGATAGATACCAAGTTTACCTATAATGATACAGATTTCACGCTCATAGATACGGCAGGAATACGTAGACTCTCAAGAGTTGGAACTAAAAATATTGAAAATTGGTCAGTAATGAGGAGTGATAGGGCTATCAAAAGAGCGGATGTTGTTGCTGTTATTATTGATGGATTCGAAGGAATTGTTCAACAAGATCTTTCTATTATAGGGAAAATTCTTGAAGAAAAGAAAGGACTCATCATTGTCGTGAATAAATGGGATCTCGTTCTCGATAAACCAGGAGTTGATAAGACGACGATGATGCAGAGGTATATTACCTATCTCCAGGATAAGATAGAGTTTCTCCCATGGGTAGCAACGGTATTTACTTCAGCAGTAGAAAAAAAGAGGCTCACAGAAGTGATAGAAAGAGCCACAGATATATACACAGAGAGACAAAAAAGAGTAAAAACGGGTATATTTAACGAGTTCTTACAACAAGCGATATATAAACATTCTCCAACAGGAAACAAAAAATCACATAGTCCAAAGATATACTACGGATCACAAGTAGATACAGCTCCACCAAAGTTCATTATCAGTGTCAATAACCCGAATCAGTTTCATTTCTCCTACAAGAGGTATCTCGAAAATAAAATCAGAGACAACTTTTGATTCAATGGAACTCCGATACTTATTGAGTTTCGAGGAAGAGGGAAGTATAAGGATGTGGTTAAGTAAAAAAGGGTTTACTTACCTAGAATGAAAGGATTGTATATTGTAGATAACCTAAATCTTATTATTCATCTGGGGGAAAGAATTTTTCCATTGCTGGTTTATTGTTTTTATCTGGAGGGAAAAACCTCTCCATTTTTCAATGGAGAGGTTTCAATTCTTCTCGAGTTCAACTTATACAACTTTCTTGCCCATGTTTCAACATGTTATTCAATGCTTTCTTCTCTTCTTCGTTAAGTTCATTTTTCTCATTTTTTATCTTAAGTTCTGCTAAATCCATAGGTTCTTCAAGAATATAGTATCTATAATCCAACTTTTCCTCATCAGAAAGATTACCATAACTATCTTTCTTTTTGAGAATTTCTTCCATTTTCTTTTTCATCTCTCATTTATTTGATTCAGTGTTACGAAAACAGCCTTGCATAATACAATAGTAAAAAAATAAATTTCTCCTTGATTCGAAATCAAGAATATAACACCATCATATCATACTATAGCAGAGAGGTCAAAAATACGGACGTTTTTCTTGCACTCGCTTTTTTGATATTTTTTGTATAATAGAAGTATTATATTTTTCTATACATATCTATGAAAGAATTTTTCACGAGTAAGAAGTTTATCTATGGTATCATTACTGGAGTCTTAATAATCATTTTGTGAGTAGTAGGTGTTTTTGGATATAAAAAATACCAGGTATACCAGGCAGAAAAACAGGTTGCAGTTATTAATGATATCGTTGATGCAGGTATTACTAATAGAGACACATGTAAAATCGTACTTGATTTTGATAAGAGTCTGGTATCAAAGGATAATGAGTTTTTCAAAGAGACTACGTATGACGCATTTCGAGCAGACTGTGATAATCAGTACAACATCGCAAATGCTGAGATGAAGTTGGAGTTCTGCAGCGAGGTCATTAAATGACGTAAATGAAATTTTTCTGATAGATATATTGTACTGGATACTTTTTTTGATGTGCAGAAACAATGTAGCCTGAAATACCTCACAGCAACATTTTCAACGGGAAGTTTTTTTGATATAGAAAATGATTTCAAATCAAGCGTACACGTGAACTTCTCTCTTCCGTTTTTTGAGGATATCGTAGATACGCAGAGTGAAGAATTTCTCAAAAATAGAATAGAAGCAAAAAAGAGACTGGTAGGTCTCTTGGAAATATCCCCAAAGGTAGATTTTGATGAAGAGGATATCGTCCTCTATGAAAAGAAAGCTATTCTCGAATTCCCACTTGAACCACTCAAAGAGTATACTTTTTCCCTCAAGAGTTTTGATTCAGGGATAGAAGGGGAGAAGGTTAGGTCAGAGAAATTTGTCCTCAAAACTCCAGAAAACAAGTTCTTTGGATTTAGAATCCTGAAAAAGATGACACTTTTCCAAGATACAGCTTCTCCGAAGTTGGAACTCCTTTCTTATGATTCTGGCAAGACAAAAACAAAGTTCAAAATCTGTAGAATAGACAATGAAACTTACGCAAAGATAGAAGTATTTCAGTCGCAAAAGGGACTTGCAGAAGCAAAGAAGAAGTTTTTCACCTCAGGGATTGATAGCCTCAAAACTTTTGATTGTAAAGAAAAAGAAGTGAGTTTTACAACAGAAAAATCAGGAACTAAACTCCAAAAAACCACCTTTGACTTCACGGAAGAAATTGGGAATCCTGCAAGAAGTGGTCTTTATTATGTGACTTTTTCAGACCCAGAAGATAGAGTATTTAATGAGAGAGTTCAACCACCAGTATTTTTTGGAATTATAGATTCTCATATTACGATGAAAATTTCGAGAAATGGAGAAGCATTTTTCTTTGTAAATGATTTTTCTGGTAAGCCTCTTGCAAACCAAAACATCCGTGTATATGCAAATGAGTTTGTAGCAAAGGACACTCAGTGGAATAGAGAAAAGGGAGAATATGATGTGACGTATTTTTCTCCACTTGAAAAGAATGTATTTGGAACCTCTATTCTCTTATGAAAAACAGGAAGTGACGGAGTTCTCAAAGTAGATATGAAATGAAAAATAGACGATGTATTTGATAAAACTTTTGATTCTTGGGATTATGATTGGGATGGAAATTATAACTCATTTTTTATAACCTCAGCAAGTGATAGCAATCTGACATACGTTTCTTCGAAATGGAACGGAGGAATCTCTGCTTGGAATTTTGGGTATACACTCGGAGACAGTTGGTGGTATGGAGGAAATAGTGAAAATGCTGATGAGATACAACTCGAGAGATGGTCAGGAGAAGAATCTGTTCTCTATAGCCACACCTACACAGACAGGAAACTTTACCTACCAGGAGAGGAAGTACATATCAAATCGGTTGTGAGAAACTCTGCAGATCTATCTATTCCCAAAGGAAAAGAACTAACTTTCAAGGTAACAGATGCAAATGGAGATGATATTCTCGAAAAAATACTCAAAGTAAGTGAGTTTGGAAGTCTCTCAGAGAAACTCAAACTTCCATCTTCAGCTCCTCTTGGAAGCTACCAGATATATCTTTATGATGGAGACAGCCAAGTAGGGAACAGTGGTTTCTCGGTAGAGGTATTTAAAAATCCAAAGTTCAAGAACGAAGTTATGTTGAAAACAACAGGACTCAACGGAGAACTGATAAAAATCAAATCAACAGATGTAGAAAAAACCGACTGGGGATATGAGAGAAAAACATATACAGGAGACTTCAAGATACAGGCTTCGATTTCTTCTCAGTATTATTCGGGCTCTCCAGTGAAAAGTGGAGAGTATGACTACAAGGTCTATAAACAGTATTATTATGACAATAGTTATTGGGATGATTGTTATTATGGTTGTTACTGGGAACCAGAAAAAGAGTTCTACACCGAAGGAAAATGACATCTCGATGACAATGGAAGCGCAATTTTTGAAGTTCCTGTAGAGTTCAAATCAAACTATAGTGACTACAAATATATTGTTGAAGTAACAGTCAGAGATACAGCGGGAGATCAGATTTCAGGAACAAATTCTATTATCGCAAAACTCCCAAGTGAATTCAAGAGGTGGGATCCAAACAGTGGAGTGTACTTCAAATCAGAAAAGAGGTTTTATAAACAAGGAGAAAAAGTGACTCTCGAGTGAGGTCTCATCAACGGGAAATTTGGAGCAGACTATAACGACAAGTTTCTTCTCATTATCAAGAAAAAGGATTACAAGACTTCGTATGTTGATGATGTCAGAGGCTACAAGAGACCTGTTACTTCCGTAGAAGAAACAGTAGAAAAAATCTTCGAAGTAAATGATACCAACTTCAAACTTGGATCAGATGGAAAACTCAAGTTAAATTATACTCTCAAGCAAACCGGAGAATATGTATTTGAGTTTGGAAAGATAGACGATGAACTATTTTTCAACAGTAAAGACCTCATAGCAGAGTTTGAAAAGACGTGAGAGAAATACCTATCTCGAGACTTCTCAGGAAAACTTGAAGTAAACTGGGACAATTTTGATGCGCTTATTAGGTATTGCGATGAGAGCAAAGATGATTGCTCTGACGACAACCTCCTCAAACAATGGGGATGTTCAGAAAACTATATAGATGACACGTGCAGAGGAAAAGAAAAACAAACACAGATGTCCCAGAAATTCAAAGCGAGTAATCTCATTGATTCAGATTCGAGGAAGTATTTCACGCTCATATCTTATGGAGATGCAAACGCAAAAAATCCAGTTCAAAGTGATAATAAGATAACGGTTCTTTCAGAAAAAGTGAGTTACCATCTCTGAGACACAGCTCGTGTTCTCGTGAGACTCCCATTTAGTAAGGGAAAAATACTTTGGACCATAGAAAAACAAGGAGTAATAGAACACGAATATATAGATGTTCCTGGAAATACGTTTTTCAAAGAATTCAGAATCGATGACAGTTTTATACCAAACACATATATCGGAGTTGTTGCGATAGATACAGACTCCCTCTGTCCTCCGGACATCTCCCTCGCTGAGGGAGACAAGAACAATATTCCCCCTCAATGAGGGGGAGAAAGGGGGAGCTGCGTTCCAGAATACAAAGTTGGATATACCGAAGTCGTTGTTGATAAAACGGACAAGAAAACACAAGTTTCTATCACCCCAAACAAAAAGAAATACGAACCAAGAGAAGAAGTGATTCTGAACATCTCAGTCAAAGATACAAACAGAAGAGCAAAGAAATCAGAACTTACCGTGATGGTCGTAGATGATAGTCTCATTAGTTTGATGGGAAATATCGATATGAATACTCTTGAGAAATTTTATAAGAAACTTCCATTTCAGATTCAAACGAGTATCACCAATCTTGCGATGCTCAAAAACTATTATTTCTCACGTCAAGGAGTTGTGGGAGGAAGTGGATTTGGAAACTTCAAATGAGGAGACAGTGCTGTTTCGAGTAGAAGTATCTTCAAAAATACTGCTTACTATAATCCAAGTGTTATCACTGATTCAAACGGGAAAGCTACCGTACAATTCCTTCTCCCTGATAATCTGACAAATTTTCGAGTGATGGTTATCTCAAACTCCAAAGACAATTTCTTTGGGTATAGTGAAGACTTCATAGAAGTAAGAAAAGACGTCATCGTCGAAGACAGGACTCCACTTATTATCAGAGATGGGGACAAAATAGTGATAGGAGCAAATGTATTTAACACGACTGACAAAGAAATAGGATTCAAGGCAACACTGACTTCTCAATTTTTGAATATAGGAAAACAGGCAAGACCAGCAATGATTGGTCCTGGAAAAAGCGAATTTATCTCTTGGGAAGTAACAGCCACTCCTGTGAGTGAAATGGGACAAGAAAAAATACCCTACACTATTAGTATTCTCTGAGATAGTGCGAAACATAGTGATAAAATACAAGGAAGTATCGCAATAGCACAGTCTCCTGTACTTTTGCAAAATAACTTTACTTCTGAGAGTATTGCAGAGTGAAAAGCGAAAGACTTCACTCTCAAACTTCCAAACAATACCAATACAGAGAGATCAACTTATGAACTCTCTATCTCGAATAATCCTCTTGCAGGAATCGAGAAAATACTTTCTAGTCTCGCAGTATATCCGTATGGATGTATCGAACAGACGCTCAGTAGTACGATGCCAAACGCAGTACTTTCGAAGTTCCTCAGGATTCTCCCAGATCTTGGAGTATCAAAAAAGACCATAGACAAAAACCTCTCAGCAGGAATCGAGAGACTCAAGTCTATGCACTTAGAAAATGGAGGATTTGGATACTGGCAAGGAGACAGCTCAGCTGACCTCGCGATTACTCCCTATGTTCTCAGGAGTTTACTTGAGATACAAGAATCAGGAGGAAATATAGAAAAACAAATGATACAAAAAACAGCAGGCTATCTCGAAAAAAACTATTCAGGAGCAGCCGAAAATACACAAATAGAAATCCTCTGGGCACTTGCGAGACTCCACAGATGAGAATACAAGTGAGGGAAACTTACTCCTCTCTGACTTCAAAATCTCACAGACAGCTTTGATAGAACCAAGATGAGTAGACATGATCTCATTGCCTACACGTATGCTCTCGTGCTCGCTGATAGCAACAAATATAAAAACGTGATAGATGATAGTATCAAGATCCTCAAAGAAAAAATAAACAACAAAGAACAATACAATTATAGTATTCATTACTATGACGGCCTTGACGACAAAGCGATATTTACACAGATGCTTATAGACTACAGCTTTGATAGTTCGTATGTTTCTGAGCGTATTATGGAACTCTACGGACATGACTGGTCGAGTTATTATTATTCTACCAAAACAAAAAACGATGCGTTCCTCGCGTTTGCAAAATACATCGAAACCTATGGAAAAGACAACCTCAATACTCTCAAACTGACTCTAAATGGAAAGAGTAAGCAGATACAGATAGGAGAAGAACAAAACAGTTACAAAACAATCGTTCCACTCAGTGAAGTTCTCGAGAATGATCAGGTATCTCTTCAGATAGAAAACAAAAAAGGAACTCCATTTTTTGTAACTGCATCGATACATTCCTATCCTGCTGATCCACTCAAAGTTCCGAGTTATAGTAATGGAGTACAAATAAAAAGGGAGATATACGAGGTTACAGACGCAACAAAGCTCCAAGAGAAATGTAATTGGAGCAATGGAAACAGAACTTGTACTCAAGCATCTGGACTCACACTTCACAACTCTGATACTTTCAAAAAATGAACGACGTATAAGGTAAAACTCATAGCAACGTTTGATGAAAACAATCGCAGACAAAACCTCGTTATCGAGGATTATCTCCCAGCGAGTTTCAGGATACTCAACTCTCAGTTTCAAACCAACAGTATCGCAACATCACAAAACTCTTCCCAAAAATCATGGCAATGGTCTCATGTAGAGAATAGACCAGAAGTAGTCATGGCTCACGCGAAATACACCTGGGGAAATACGGCAACCTACAACTACTTCGTCGTTACCGACTTTGCTGGGAGCTTCATCTATCCACCAGTAACAACGTATATGATGTATCAACCAGAGACAAGAGCAAATGGAGAGTTCAGGAGGATAGAGGTGAGATAGGTTTTTTACTCAACTCAGCTCCCTCCGTCCTTCGGACACCTCCCTCCACGAGGGAGGACAAATAGTTAAGAACTGGAAGTAAAATTCCCCCTCGTGGAGGGGGAGAAGACTACAGTACAAAAAGTAGGGGGAGCTATAACTATGTAAAAAATAGAAGCTATGTTTGAAATTACACCAGAATTTCTAAAATCCAGAGGACTCATAAAGGCAAATAACAGATTACCTTATAATCCTAAGTTAAAAGAAAGAGTCAGAGAATTACGAAAAAATATGACAAAAGCTGAGAAAAAATTACGGTTTGAGTTTTTACTTCCTCTCTCTAAAAAAGCTCCCCCTCAATCCCCCTCAACTGAGGGGGAAGCGAACTCAAGAATTTGAGTGAGCAGGGGGAGTAAACTCAGGATATACAGGCAACGAGCTATAGATAACTTTATCGTAGATTTTTTTATTCCTCAATATAAGCTCGTTATTGAACTTGATGGAAACTCACACTATGAAGATGGAGCTCAAGAGTACGATAAGGAGCGAACAAAAATTCTAGAATGATATGGCTTGAAAATAATTAGATTTACAAATGATGAAGTGTATAATAGTTTTGAAGGAGTTTGTGAGAAAATATTATTTTATATAGATATAAAATTACATGGAAAAGAAATTAAAGACAGTTTTACTATGAGCTATAGAAAATAATAAGACCTGAAAGTTAAAAAGTATATTAAGAGAACAGCCAATAGTATATTTTTTATGAGAAGACTTCGCGGAGGAATATATGAAAAAGAGAAGAGAAAAGAAGATATTTTTACAATCACTTAGATTGACGCAAGATATTTTTGATACAAAACTCCATACAGATTATAAATGATATTTCAAAGAGGTAAGACATGTTTCTGTTTGATCAGATATCTTAAACTGTGATGGGGTATTTTTATGGGATAATAAAGTAGCTATTTTTAATATAAAAGATGAAAGATATGAACTTTATGATGATAGTAAAATATATAAAAAATACATAGAAATATTTGAGAAATACTGGAATAATGATTAAAAGAATAATCTTTATCACTTCCTTCCTCCTCACAGTACTCTTCCTCACGTACTGTTTTTACCCAGTCATCATCTACGATACCAAACTTTCCCAGCACGTAAATCATTCTCCAGCAGAATCATTGGCTCCGTGAAGGATATACCTGATTGATAGGAATGGGGAAGTAATAACGGACAAGATGTACCCAAATGGATACTATAAGTTTATAGATACTTCAGAGTGTTTTTCTCCCCCTCAATCCCCCTCAACTGAGGGGGAAGCGAACCTTGGTGAGCAGGGGGAGTTTTCTTGCAAATTCGTCCAAGCTCTTATTCAGGTTGAGGACAAGAACTATTATTCTCACTGGGGAGTAAATCTGCCAGCAAAACTGAGAGCGATAAGGGATAATTTCTCAGGAAAAAGAGTCAGTGGAGGAAGCACGATAACCGAGCAGTACGTAAAAAATAAGTATTTCAAGAATCACAAGAGAAGCTATCTCCAAAAGATGAGAGAAGCTGTCTTAGCTCTGTATTTCAGCCTCCCTCGTGGAGGGAGGTGGCTGAGCGAAAGCGAAGACGGAGGGAGTAAGTTCATTACTCAAAAAAATCACATTCTCAACATCTATTATCATGATGCGTATTTTGGAAATCACCTCTACGGAGTCGGTGCTGCGATAGAAGTATACTTTGGAAAAGAGAGCTTAGAGGATTTGACTGAGGAGGAGATAGTGATACTTTTGAGTCTCCTTCATAATCCTGGGATACAGTCTCTTGAGGAAGAATATTTCAGAACATACTTTGACCAAGTAAAACAGAGGCTTGGATATGATTTCAAGAGAACTTATACAGGAAAACTCCCACAAAAAAACAATATCGATAGGTTTCCATTTGTGACGCAGAACGCAAAAAAGCTCCCCCTACTTCCTGGACATAGTTTTCTCCCTCTCGATGAGGGGGAACTCTGAGTCCTCCCTCATCGAGGTAAGGTGAATTACGAAGTAAGAGAGGACACTCTGGAGTGGAGGTGTCCGAAGGACGGAGGGAGTTGTAGTTGAGTAGAAAGCACACTTTCTATCGATGCAGAACTTCAGCAATTCTCCAAAGATATTTTGAACCAAACCCTCTCTGAACTCAAGGGAAAAAATGTAACCAATGGAGCCATATTTGCGATAAAACCATCTTCATGAGAAGTGCTGATATACCAAGGAAGCAAGGACTTTTATGCAAGTGATATAGATGGACAGGTTGATGTCATCCAAGCTCGCAGACAACCAGGAAGTACCATGAAACCATTTTTGTATTTACTGGCTCTTGAATCTGGAGCAAACCCTGATGACTTGATACTGGATATAGAGAGCGAATACAACTCCTTTCAAGAAGGGAAAGTCTATATCTCAGAGAATTATTCTCTGAAGCAATACGGACTGGTACGACTCAAAAAAGCTCTTGGAAATAGTTTTAACAATGCCTCGGTGAGACTTGGTCGAGAACTCGGACTTCAAAAAGTGTATGAGTTTTATGAAAAATACGGCTTTGAATTCGATTTCTGAGCCGAACATTATGGTTATTCTCTCGTTCTTGGAAATCCGAGTATTCCTCTTGAGGGTTTAGTAAGGAGTTACGCGCAGTTGTTACCAGCGACAACTCCCCCTGTCTTCGTAAACTCAGACATCCCCCTCCATGAGGGGGAACAAGTTGACTTTCAAAAAAAACAAGAGTCTCCCTCATGGAGGGAGATGTCCGAAGGACAGAGGGAGCGTGTCAACAAGTTCCTCCTGTACGATATCCTTTCTGATTCAGATAATAGAGATGTGAGTTTCGGGGTAAATTCTATCCTCAATACCTCCATCCCCCAAGCTGTAAAGACGGGAACGAGTAGTGACTTCCGTGATAACCTGGTTCTATCATATCATCCTGACTTCGTACTCGGAGCTTGGATAGGGAACAATGACAATTCTTCTATGCAGGGAGTTACAGGTATCACGTGAGCTGGATATGTCTGGCATCAAATTATTGAAAAAGCTATTTCTCTTGGGTATATTTCTGACAGAGAGATTCCGCTTCCAGAATGAATTACCAATACTCACTATTGTCTCGATAGTAAGTGTTTCCGAAGAGAGAATATTTACTCAAGATCAGAGAAACAGTATGAATCGAGACTTGCAGAAGGAAGCTTTGCAAGAGAGGATGTGTATGAGAGTCTGAGTCAGTATGAAATTTCAAAGTTGGAAGAGTTATGAATAGAGATGAGGTAGGGATGTTTCTCAAAAAAGTCCTTGAGTTTTGAGAAAGAATCATAGACTAGAGAGAATTTACTATAAGAAATATGTTAGATAAGAGAAAAACTGAAGTAAAAGAAATAGGAAGAAAGAAATACTCTCAGTTTGAGAAGAAGCTTGATAGCTTTATTGTGAAATCAAAATTTACTATTCCGCTATTTTTTGTGCTTCTTTTGATTATTTTCGAACTTACTTTTAGTGTCGGGAACTTCTTTGCAAATCTTGTTGATACGTGAGGGAGTTTTTTGTTTCATCTGACAGGAATCGAGAATAGATTTATAAATGCTGTTTTTTGAGGAATTATGGGAGTTCTCATATATATTCCAAATGTGTTTATCTTGTACTTTTTTCTCTACCTCTTACAAGACTCAGGAATACTTCCGAGGATATCTTTTGTTTTTGATAAAATACTCAAAAAACTCGGATTGAGTTGAGATGGTTTTCTCTCTATGTTTTTAGGATTTTGATGTACAATTCCGGCTATTCTCTCGACAAAAACAGTAGAGGATAGAAAAGAACGAGTTTTGACAATTATGATGCTTCCGTTTATTAGTTGTAGCGCAAAACTCCCAGTGTTTGTTTTACTTATATCAGCATTTATTCCAGCATATTTACAGTCTCTTTCTCTTATAAGTGTGTATGTATTTGGGATTTGTATGTGAGTGTTTTCCAATTGGATTCTTGTATTTTTCCTCAA
>JAMOOA010000009.1 GCA_027066255.1 Candidatus Altimarinota bacterium
TCAATATCTCATTCAAAAAAGTCGTGAAAGAAACTTTTGAATCTTTCTGTACAGCAAAAAAACAAAATAGTTCCATCATCATCTCCTGATGTGCTTTCAAAATAGTTGGTATCTAACATAAATCCATTCTATATAAAGGTTTTAATGAATAATATAAAACTAATACCTGATATGTCAATAAAATAAGAGAGAAACATCCTCATAAAAAGAAGCCTTTTTTACAGGCTTCCCTTTTATCGTATGTGTGTACGTATATAATTATTTCTCCATGTAATGATGCTATACCGTTACTTCAACTTTGACTTCTTCAGCTTCTCGTTCTTCTTTTTCTGCCAACATTTTTCCGATAAGAAGTTCTGTATAGAAATCTTCTTTCAGTGTAGTAGCAACGTCATCCTCCTGTTTTCAAAACATCTCTGCAAGTTGTTCTGTAACGTATATAGAATCAATAATCGTTTTAGCTTCAAAAGCATTGGTTATGTTTTGTCTTGAGTTTTCAAGAGCATCTCTCACTTCTTTTGAGAGAAATAGGTTTGTAAATAGGTTTTTCATAATAGGTATAATTAGTAATATATATTTTTGTTTTTTGTATTTTTTGTGTTTTTTCTAGATTTTATCTAGACGCAAGGAATATTTTTTCATTTATTTGTATAGCTTTGGTTAAGAAGTACGCTCATTCTCATCTTGTTATCTTTGCTTTTGGTCTGAAGTAATTATCCCCAAACTTGTCTTTCCATGTATTATCTTTATTAAAGAATATATTTGCTTGTTTGTCTTTTTCGTCATCGAGATCCCTATAGTCTATTGAAATATTTCCTGTAAGACTGTCTTCAAGTACTAAATATTTTGTAGTCATGTCTAGAAACTCTTGCCTGCTAATAGTTTTAGTGTTACTTCCCAAATTTCAACTGATTTTCAGTATTTTCTGAGATATTTTTCCCTTAGTTTCTCACTCTTGAGTTTCTTTCTTTATTTGGTTGAGGGCATTTCTAATCCAGACGTTTGCATCATACTGAGTAAGTTTTCTATCTTCAAGAAAGTATCATTTATTGATTCCATTTGTAATTCATGATTCAAGTGTACTAACTATTTCATCATGATACTTGTAGCTTGATACTAATCCTTTTGGGTTTTTTCCTTTGATATTTCTTGCCGAAAGAGTTCTTTTTGTATCTGTTTTTACAAGTTCCAATCTCGCACTTCTATCATAGACTTTGTAATCAAATATAAGGATTCATCCAACGGTATCATTATAATTATATACAAGCGTTTCATGAAATTCTGTATCTCTACACTTTTTCCTATATATCGTTCGAATATCCTTGAGTTTTCATTTTTTTACACAGTAGAGAACCTTTTCATTTGAGTTAATCGCAAATTCTCAATCATACTCCTTTTTAATAAGCTTCTTTCCATAATTATCTCTCAGAAGGACAAGTCCTGTTTTTGATTCCCCGATAACACTTGATTTATTTACGAGTAGTACTCCTGCCTGGACTCCACGACTTTTTTGTACTTGCTTCTTGACCTCTTGTACGTTACCAACTCTCACTGTTATCTTTTTAAGTGTATGAGTTCCAAGCTTGATAGTAAGCATTGTAGAACCTGATTTCACTCATTTGATATATATATCTCTCTTTCCATCATCGAAGTAAAAGAACTTGTTTGGAAATACTGTCGCTACTTTTGAGTTTATTTCAAGAGTGATATTCCCAGGAGTTGTTCATCTAAAACCTCTTCCCTTCCTTGTAAGGACTTCAAGGGTAATTTTTGTATTCTTTCCTATCGTGACCTCATTAAGTTTTGAGGTATTTTTAATATTAATAGTGTGAAATTTTAAGAACTCATCTACTTCTCTTTTTTCTATTTCCTCTCTTGAAAGAAGACCAACTCTTGATATTTTCTCTGTTTTAATACTTGTTTTAGAAGTTACTACCTTTGTAGTCTTTCCTCATTTCTTCACATGTGCATCATAATCAAGCTTTGTTTGTGCCCTGGTTTTTGGCCCAAAGTACCCTGCTCCAAGAGAGTGTTTGTTTTCTATAACTTTTCTATCTATTTGGTAGCTGACGATAGACTGCTCCACATCATCATAATTTCCTGAAACTCTTCCTGTATAGAATCCTAAGTCTTTATAGACACGTTGTACTTGTTTTATATCCTCGCTTGACGATTCTTTATATACATAAGTATAAAATATAGAACTATCAATTCCTGAGAGATTCTTTGCTTTCTTTGCTATTTTAGAACTATTTTGTTTTACTTGATCAAGAACGGCTCCATTCGTCTCTAGAAAGAGAAGTGGATCTATCGTGTGACTGGCAAGTTCATCAAAACATACTCATTTTTCACTGATATCATAATATGAATACGGGCACGCTTTGTAGTCATAGTAGTATGGATAAAACGGTGCTTTAAGGTCTATTTGAAAATGGAGATGATTTCCTGTTGAATTCCCTGTACTTCCTACTTCTCCTATCTTTTTTCCAGCCTTTACCCTGTCCCCTTTGTTTACTTTTATAGCAGACATATGAGCATAATCTGAGACTACTGTTTTTCCATTAATAGTATGTTCGATAGATACGACTTTTCCCCAACCTATGTCGGTTTTTGCAACAATGACTTTCCCATCCGCAATAGCATACACAGGTGTGCCTTTTGCCGTTGCGATATCTACTCATTGATGACCTCCATTTCATTGATCCCAACCGTACTTATAACTTGAAGCCCAGAGTACTGTATACGTTCTTGTATAATCATTATATCCTCCGTTTTTCTTTGCGTATTTTTTATAATTCTTTGTTTCTAGAATAGGAAGAGATTGCTTACAATTTCATGAAAGAGTATCAAAATCTTGATATCTACATTCAAGCTTTGACATCTCCTGAATTGGATAGACTATTTTATCTGCTGCGTATGTTGTTTGCAAGATACTGGTCACCAATATTGCAATTCCCATCTGAAACAATCTTATATTTGTTTTCATAGTTATGATTTAGAAATAATTTTTTCAAAAAATGTTTTTATTCATATACTCTTCATATCATTGATATGTTTTACAAGTATTTGACATTTATTAAATGTGTGTACTTAATCATTTCGTAAGTTAATTGTGCAATAAAAAAGTACTATTGTCAAATATTATCTATTTATTTTTATATTTACTTTATAAAATACTTAATTTAGCTCTCTAAATAGGGATTAATCATTGAGTATTTACTTTTAATTATTTTATGTTATAAGTACTTAATCTGGATATAATGTTATTTGAAATATGAAATATTACTTTTTCTCCAAGTTTTTATGGATTTATGTACGCGATCAGTTTCATAATATGATACCTCCTCATAAAGAAATCAAAGAAGTTTAGCGAAGAAAACCTCGAATCACTCTTCATGTACGTCTTTATGTGAGTGATACTTTGATGAAGAGTTGGGTATGTTCTTTTTTATAACTTCTCTCAATATATAGAATCCTCTTTTGAAATACTCAAAGTCTGGAATGGAGGAATGAGCTTTCATGGTGGGGTTCTTTGAGTAGTTATTGCGCTCATAATCTTCGCAAAGAAAAAATGACTCAGTTTTTACAAAGTCATTGATGAAATAGCGTATATCATACCTATAGGTCTTTTTCTTGGAAGGATTTGAAATTATGTAAATAAGGAGCTCCTTGGTTTTTCTTACTCCTGACCTCTTGCTATTCAAACATCAGCTGGGAGCTTTTTCCCCTCCCCACTCCTAGAAGCATTTCTTGAATGAGCTATTCTCTTTACTATACTTCGCTATTTCCATAAGAAAAAATCTTTTGATGGGCAGATAGGAAGTATCTTCCTTATAGGGTATGGAGTATTCAGAATATTTGTAGAAGTATTCTTTCGTACTCCTGACGCACATATAGGATATATCTTTCCTTATATATCTATGGGAAGCATACTCTCTTTTTGTATGATTATAGTTGGAGTATGGTTTTATAGGAAGTTAAGGACTCCTCAGAAATAATTACTAATATACTCTATGCCTCAAAAACTCTCTATATCAAACATTCTTATCCTCCTCTCTATTGCCTTCACAGCAATAACGTATATTTATAGTGATTTCTACCAATTTGGGATGAACAGTTACTTTCTCGACAGATGAATCTATCACATCTACCTCATTCAATTTTTTACTTCTAATTTTATTCATGGAGGAGTACTTCATCTTCTTTTTAATTCAGCCTTTATCTACTACTTTGGAAATCAAGTAGAATTTATATTGTGACCCAAGAAATATATCCTCTTCTTTATATTCAACGCTCTTTTTGTATGACTTGGACTCACTTTTTTTACAACTGGAAA
>JAMOOA010000010.1 GCA_027066255.1 Candidatus Altimarinota bacterium
AAGTCACAGAAAATCCATTTTTAGCAGTCCGAGATCCTCGAGAGGATATGCTGAGTACTGTGTCACTATTGACTCGCTATCTTTTGGTGGACGAGCAAGTGCCGTAAACTGAGTCATTGGTTCTGGAGCTATTATAACAGCACAAGCATGAACTCCGAGTTGTCGAACGTTTCCCTCTATTTTGAGTGCATTGTCTATAATGTCTTTATATACTTCATTTGTTTCATATGCATCTTTAAACTCTGGACTTTCTTCAAGCGCTCACTGAAGCTTTGTTCCTGGTTTTTCTGGAATAAGTTTTGCAAGATCATTCATTTCTCCAAAAGGGATTCCCTTGACACGTCCAACATCCTTGACTGCAGCACGTGCTGCAAAGGTACCAAACGTACATATCTGAGCTACATGGTCTTCTCCGTACTTTCTTCGACAATAGTCGACAACCTTGTCCCTTCCGGTATCGGCAAAGTCAGTATCTATATCCGGCATAGAGATACGCGCAGGATTGAGAAATCTCTCAAAAAGAAGTCCATAATCGATAGGATCCAAGTCTGTAATACCTGTCAAGTATGCCATCAAGGATCCAGCTGCTGATCAACGACCAGGGCCAACGGGAACTCAATTATTACGAGCCCAACTGATATAGTCAGCTACTATGAGAAAGTACCCATCAAAACCCATTTCGTGTACTACAACTAATTCATACTCAAGACGTTCTATCCTGTCTTGCAATTTCTGTGAAAATTCTGATAGGATTTCTTTCTTTCTGTCTCCATAATATGTAAGCGATAATTCTTTGAGTTCTTCTGGGGAAGTCTCCGTCAGTTCTTTTTCGAGTGATGGCATATTTATCTTTTGAACCAGTTCAAAAATAGTTTCTTCAGAGATGTTCTTTTCGTATCTCCAATTAAGTCATTTGAACGACAGGTACCTCAGATACCACTCATCGGAAGAAAGTTGTTTCCAATCTCCCTTTTGTTTTTTTTGATAGTCTTGAGCTCTTTCAAATATTTCTTGATCTGATTCTGGAAGATCAAAACGAGGAATGAGGATTCCTCCCATAGGAATTTCTATATCCACTCTTTCCGCTATCTTTTGAGTATTTTCAAGAGCACTCGGGATGTAGCCAAAAAGTGTCTGCATTTCTTCTTCATCAAGAAAGCTATAATCTCCGTTTATAAGTGTTGGTCTATCAGGGTTAGCTATCTCATACCCTTTTCCTAAGGCCATAATAACATCTTGAGTAGACTTGTCTTCTTTATTTACATAGTAACAATCATTGGTTGCAACTACGGGAATATCATAGGTTTTATGGATCTCTATGAGTTTCTCGGTAACAAATCTTTGTTTTGGTACATCACTATGATCTAGGAGTTCAAGAAAGTAGTTTTCTGCCCCAAACACCTCTTGGTATGTTTTGATCCTGGAAACAGTTTCTTGCTCTGATTTTCCTGAAAGGATATAATACGCTATTTCTGAGGAGGCTGTTCCACTGAGGCATATAATATCTGCAGCATTATTTCGAATAACATCTAATTCTACTACCGGAGTTGTTCCTGCATTATTGAGACTCCCATGAGAGATGATTGCAATGATGTTTTTGTATCCCTTTAAACTCGTAGCCAAAAGTACGAGTTTATGGCTCAATTTTTCATCGAGTTCTGATTGTACAAATACTTCTGCTCCCAAAATAGGGGTAATTCATTCTGATTTACATGCCTTGTAAAACTCATGACATCCATGAGTGTTTCACGAGTCAGTAATAGCGAGGGCTTTCATTCCAAGCTCTTTTGCTTTTTTTACATAATCCTTGGGTTTTGGAAGCCCTTCTAGAATAGAGTAATGCGTGTGATTATGTAGGTGAACAAAGGCCATCTTGTATCTTGTCATTGAGAACCTAATTCAGAATATTTCTGAAGTACGTTCATAATTAAATTATATGTTTCTAAGTATATAGGCTTTCAAAAAAAACTCTACGAAAAGTAAAGAATTTATGTGGAAAGAATGTGGAGAAGATGTTTATATATCTTCTTCTGTGGAGACGCTTATACCTTCTTCCTTAAGCATCTTGCAAAACACTCCGTCTCAAGATATAAGCTTTCCTGTAAAGGAGCCATCATAAATTTTCCCACACCCACAAGACGGGGATTTTGACTTGAGAATAGCCTCTTTACAATTTGCAAGGAGCGCTATGCGCAAAGCTTCTTTTGCTCCATCCTCAAACTTATATGTTATATCCTCTCCTTTCCGAGTAAAAACTTTTTCTCCTCTTGCTTCTGCGGCAATTCTCGGAGTTGTCAGTCCTCCCAATTGTTCTGGACATACTGGTATAGCATCACCATCTTTTACAAGTTGTACTACCTTCTGAGATGTTTTTGCCCTTCCGTCATAACGACATTTTATTCCCGCAAGACAGGCGCTTACTATTTTCATTTTAGATATATAAGAGGTATAATTCTCTCTAGTATATTTATTTTTGGAGAAAAGACTATAGCAAGCTATACTAGTGGAAATTATTATCCCCCTCATAAATATGAATATACAAATCGGAGATTCTTGGAAAAAAGAACTTTTAGGAGAGTTTGAAAAACCTTATTTTTGAGAAATAAAAAACTTCCTCAGAAAGGAAATAAAGACTGGGAAAACTGTTTATCCTCATCCAAAAAATATATTTCATATATTTAACATTGTCCCATTTGAAAAAGTTCGTGTTGTTATTCTTGGACAAGATCCCTATCACGGAGAATGACAAGCTCATGGAATGAGTTTTTCTGTAAGAGAGTGAATAAAGGTACCTCCCAGTCTGAGAAATATCTATAAAGAAATTTCTTCTCAGTACGAGAATATAACTTTCTGAGAAGATGGGAACTTAGAACCATGGGCAAAACAGTGAGTTTTTTTATTAAACGCTATACTTACGGTCGAAGCAGGAAAACCAGCCAGTCATAGTAAAATCGGTTGGGAGGATTTTACCGACGCAGTAATACGAAAAATCTCATCAGAAAGAGAAGGGATCATTTTTCTTCTTTGGGGAAACTTTGCGCGTAGCAAAATATGACTCATTGATAGATCAAAACACCTGATACTTGAATCTCCTCATCCCTCTCCATTCTCAGCTCACAGCTGATTTTTTGGAAATGGGCATTTTAGGAAAATGAATGAGTATTTGAAGGAAAACTGAGAAGAGGAAATTGATTGGAGGATATAGTTACTTCGCTTCCATCTGCCAAACTCCATCCCAATCATCTTCTGGTGGATTGAGGCTATACATACTACAACGTGATTTAAAAGTAAGGCTTGGTTTGTCTCAAAGATTCACCAGTTCATTAAAAAGAAGCTTCGCTTGCCCAAAATCCTTAGAGAGATAGGCATCAAGAGCTATACTGTATTTTTTGTGGATATTTTTCTGTTTTCTACTCAGTTCTCACTTTTCTGATACAAGCTCATAAATATTTAAAATTTTACTACGTCCCTTTACGCGTATTTTATCGAGATAACGATACTCAAACATTGAGCTAGTTTCTTTGTATATAGAGTGGCTAACACAGATATTTGTTCCATAGAACTTGTTCACTCCTTCAAGACGAGATGCCGTATTTACAGTATCTCACAAGGCTGTGAACTCCATTTTCCTTCCCTGGGCTCCAATATTTCCAACTATGACATCTCCTGCATGGAGACCAATACGAATATGTATTTCACTCCCATAGTGTTTGAGCCAATCTTTATTGAGTGCTTGTAAGAGAGATATTTGCTTGAGACTCACACGACACGCACTTTCATAGTTTTCACTTCGAAGTTTTGAGAAAACTCCCCAGAGAGCCATAATGGCATCACCCTCATACTTATTTATATATCCTCTTTCATCCAAAATGATATGGGACATCTCACTCAGATATTCTCTGAGAAATGCAACCAGCCTTCTTGGGACAAGTTTCTCACTAATAGTGGTGAATCCTTCTATATCAGAAAAAAATAAGATTGCTTGTTTCTCTTCTCCATCAAAGTTTACCTTTCCTTCTTCTTCTAAGACTTCTTCAGCTATATCAGCTCCAACATACTCACTCAGAGATTTTTTGAGTTTTTCCTTATTTTTATCTTCTATCAAATACTTTACACCATTGGAAAGTGTCTGAGAAAGTATAAGTCCAAAAATCATCTCAATCGGATAATTCATGATAAGGTTGGTAAACAAGAAAATTGTTACAGGAAGAAGAAGGAGAAAAAACCCTGCAAGAAATAAGTTACTAAGAATCAATACCTTTCGAGAATGACTCAGGTTAAAGTACACAGATGTTATAACAAGGAGAAATAGAAGAAGCCATTCTCCTT
>JAMOOA010000011.1 GCA_027066255.1 Candidatus Altimarinota bacterium
TAAGATATTTTCAATATTCTTAAAAATGATTGTAGCCCTTGATCTGGAAACCACAGGACTTGATAAAGAAGTAGATGCTATCATAGAAGTAGCACTTATAAAGATAGATACAAAAACTTTCAAAGTTCTTGATACATATAATACTTTTGTAAATCCAGAGAGAGATATACCAGAACTCATCTCAAATATTACAAGTATCTCTCAAGATGATGTTGAAGGGGCTCCTGTATTTTCACATGTTCAACAAGAAATAGTGGACTTTATAGGAGATGCTCCTATATTGGGACACAACACTCAATTTGATAGAGGATTTTTGTTGAGTCACGGTGTTCCTATCGAGAAAAACCTTGTTCTTGATACATTTTTTCTTGCAAATTTCTTACTTCAAGACCTAAAATCTCTCAACCTAGGGTTTATATCTTCTTACTTTGGTATAAACATCACTTCAGAGCATAGGGCTATATACGACACAGAAGCAACAGTTGAAGTATATAAGAGATTGATATCTTTACTTCAAGAACTAGATGATCAGAAAAAAGAAATTTTCAGATACATTACAGATAGATCACAAGATACTCAATGAATATTTTATAGAGAAAACTATCTCGAAAAAGTAAACAAACTCGACGACCAAGAGCTAATAAAGTCTATATTGTCTACTATAAAAAAACAACATAAACCTCATAAAATAGAGCAAAATTACAGTGAAGAAAGTGTGGATATAGACAAGATATTTTCAGAATTTAAAAACTTTGAAATTCGTGAAAATCAGAAAAAGATGGCAAAAATTACATATGAAACACTAAAGGAAGGAAAGAAATCTATCATTGAGGCTCCTACGGGAGTTGGAAAAACATTTGCTTATCTGATACCTTCAATTTTATTTTCTACTCAGGTTTGAGAGCAGGTGTTTATTTCTACAAGCACCAAAACACTTCAAGATCAAATCTTCTTCAAAGATTTAGAATTTCTTGCTCAAAATATAGGTATAGATTTTTCTTTTACGAAACTCAAAGGAAAGAAGAACTATATAGGAGTACACTCATTTTTTGAATTTTTAGAACAAGAACAACGTCATGAATGAGTCATGACATGTTTTCTTCTTAAGGTACTTTTTTGGTTACTGGGAACTAAAAGCTGAGAACTCGAAGAGTTAGACTTTTATGGTGAAGAGTATGGATTTTTACATGAAGTAAATGCGAATGATTTTTATACTTTTAGTACAGAAAATACATATGAAGAGTATGAGTTTATACTTAGAGCTCGCAGGAATGCGCGTAAATCTAATATCGTCATTATAAATAACAATATTCTCTTTCAAAATATCTACGGAAGTGGAAATATTCTCGGTAAATGAAAGGTAAAGAATCTGATTCTTGATGAAGCACATAATCTTGAAGACGTTATCACTCAGTCTCTTAAAAAGAGTTTTTCGCTGGTTTGACTGGAGAAAGTTTTTGGTGAACTTGAAAAGAAAGCAAGAAAGGCAGGAGAAAATATGACAGAAGTCTGATATAAAAAAGAGAAGATAGTTTTTGACATTACTACGCTTTTCGAATGTTTTTACTCTTATATTCACACAAAAGTGTCATCAGATTCTCGATATAAAAATGTTTTGATTAAAACGGAGTTTTTTTCCACATATTCGGACTCTATTATCCTCAGTTCCAAGGTTCAAGACACACTTGACGATATACTGGATTACCTCAAGAATTTACCTGAAAAAAAACAAATTCTTTTTGGAAGGGAAGTTTCGTATTTCGAACAAGTTCAAGAGGTGCTTGCTAATATATTTTCTGGAGAAGAAAAATTTAAAGAAATTATTCCTATAGCCTCACATTCTGATAGATATGGAGTTATTCTTGAATACACCCTTTTGAGTCCTGGAAAATTTCTAAAACAGTCTCTTTGGGATACTCTAGATACAGCAGTACTTACAAGTGCAACACTACAGATAGAAGGAAAGTTTGACTACATCAAGAACATGCTTTCTCTTGAGGATTTTGACTTTTATGAATTGGAGACAGATTTTGATTATGTAAAACAGTCACTCCTATTTATTCCAAGTGACTTAGGAAGTATTAAAAACAATTCGTCACAGATCTTTGAATTTTTTAGAGAACTTTTCCCTCTAATTTGAGGAAGAGCCTTGGTACTTTTTACTTCATTTTTCATGATACAGGAATGTTATGTTGCACTTAATAATCACCTAAAAAATAAAGGAATACATCTTCTAGCTCAGTCAGTATCATGAGGAAAACAGAAACAGCTTACTTTTTTTCAAGAGAACGCAAAAAACAGTATTCTTGTGGGAACGGATACCTTTTGGGAAGGGATAGATTTAAAAGGAGATGACCTGAAGTATCTAATTATCCATAAGGTTCCGTTTATGGTTCCTTCTGATCCTATTTTTCAAGCAAGGAGTACTCTCTTTAAAGATTCTTTTGCTGAGTACTCTATACCTAAATCGATTCTCAAGCTCAAACAATGATTCGGTCGTCTTATACGTACTAAAACAGACTCAGGAGTGGTAATATTTCTCGATGATAGAATATTCTCCACTCGTTGGGGAGAGAGGTTCTATGCTGCTTTTCCTACTGAAATAAAGATAAAAATATCCCCATATAAAAGTCTCCTTTCCGTTATAAAGAAATAATCTGCTGCATTTTTATAGCTTTTGTAAAGTTCCTTTTTTTGAAAATAGAACATATTTATGATACCATTAAGAGGTATTTCTAAATAAAAACATAATCATTATGTGAAAAGACACTATTAATCCAGATCAAGAACTGGGAAATGAAAACATATTTGAAGACTTTGCTACTGATGAATGATTAGGGAAGGAAGTTGAGTCAATGGAAAAAGACCAAAAAAAAGATACTTTTTTCTATATGAATATAGCTTTAAGTACACTAAAAGTATCAAATACGCTTCTGTTTCTTGGAATATGAATGGTACTCATCTATATGTATATTCAGAATGAGACTTCTCCAAGAAAATATAGTTTATTTACTCCTGTTTGTTCCCTATTTTTATGAGAAGTAGGAAAGGATATAAATACCTGCTATTCTCTCTGATATTACTCAAAAGACGTTGGAAAGAGGTTAGAAAATGAAAAAAAGAAACAAGCACAAGACGTGGCAGCAATTATTGGAGACATATATCTTGTTGATAATTTTATATACTCGGAAGTAGTAAGTTTCCTTATTAATACATCAAAAACAAGCCTTCAACCTATAGAAATACTTTCACACTTTGATGTATTAAAAAACAAATTTGAGCCGATTGATAAGTCAATGATCTCTTGTAAAAATATAACTATACGAGAACCTTGAATTTTGGAGGCTCACTGCGAGGCTTATTCATCAGATTGGAATACAAACATCTCGGAAGTAGAGGAGTGAAGTCTGAGTCGTTCTCAAAAGTGAGGGACATCTATATCTATAGCAAGTTCTTTTATCGATTTTATTGAAAAATCTTCTGATAGCCTCTTTACAATTATAGATAAACAAAAAGTATTTTTGACTACAAATGTTTCAGGGAAAGGAACATATACGAAAAGAACACCTTTTGTCATTAAGCTTAGATATACAAGCTCTCAAGATATAGAATTCTAAAAAAAAATATGAAAAAAATAAATAAAAGAATACAAAGTGCTATCACACAAGGGTTTATATTTAATACCATTATAATAGTCGTTTTATTGGGAGTAATTATAGCATATATAGTTCCTAATATTGTTATGATAGAAGAGGAGAAAAAAGCTCTTAATACAAAGGTAGAAGCATATAAAAGAATACAAAAAGAGTGAATAACACTCAAGGAGTTTAAGAATATTTATGGACAAAAAAAAGAAAAGAAAGATGCATATATAGTAAATTTATTAAGAAATATAGACAAAGAATTGTATGAAAATAATCTAAAAAATACTACTAATAAAAGTTATAGTGAATTTTTACTAGAGAGAAAAGAATACATTTTTGAGAAAAAAGAAAACGAAAATTTTAGAAAGATGGAAAAAAAGATAAACACCATTTTACCTTCTTATACTGATACTTCAAGGACAGAAGGAACTCTTTCGGATTATAAGTTTACAAACTTCATAGAGACCCTTCTTTTTACTTTTAATTTGGAAACACAAGATAGTATAGGCGTGGGAACAATATCAACAATATCGGAGGAAGATACAAACCTCCTTACAAGCAAGAGTAGTATATTTTATATCCCTTTACATTTGAAACTCATAGGAAAAAAGGCAGACATTCTTGATTTTATTCATTACATAGAAAATGTAGGATCCATCTCTATAGAAAAAAAAGAGCTCATAGTATATTCTGATAATTCTATTAAAAAGGTCATAGAAGGGGAAAAATATTTTCGAGGATATAATATATACGAAAATCAAATTACAGATATAGAAAGCATTACTATGCCTCAGTACATTGATACTTCAGCAGAACCGACAAACGGAGAAAGTCTTATCAATTTTGTGAAAAAAAGCCAAGGAAGAGACAAATTTACTATTGAGATAAATATGAGATTTTATGTTTCTGGTATTCCAGATTATAAAGTAGAAAAATTTATATCAGAAGTAATAAAAACACATAGTACACTGAAGAAAGATATACAATCCACCTCAGCAAAGATAAAGAAACGTAATCAAAAAGCAACATCCTCAGATGTACTCTTTTCTATTAGTACAATAGACTCTCTTCTTCATATTGTTATTTCTATGGAAGAGGAGGTGAAGAGTTTAAAAAATGAATTCTTCAAAAATAAATCAAAAATAGAAGAAGTATATAAGAAGTCTTACGAGATAGATAATAAGCTTAGTAAGATTCAAAAGGCTTTGAATGAAAGTAAAAATATTATTGAAATAAACTAATATGGACGCAAAAACAGTTATAGCAAAACTTAAAGACCTTGTATACAAATGAGACAATATTCAAGAGATATGTGATCTCATGATACTAGGGGCTGTTCTTTTGGATTCCTCAGATATTCATGTAGAGCCTCTTAGTTCTTATGTAAGACTCAGATATAGAACAGATGGAGAATTAAAGGAGATATTAGAGTATCAGTCCTTTATTCACCAAGGAGTTATTGCGAGATTCAAAATACTCTCAGATCTTAAGATTGATGAATCACGTGTTCCACAGGATGGACGTATTAGTAAAACAATAGATGGAAAACCTCTTGACCTCAGAGTTTCCACTCTTCCTACAGTCCATGGTGAGAAAATAGTTATGAGAATAGTTGATAAAAGTAAGAAAATTCCAGAACTTTCCCAGCTGGGTATAGAAGGGAAAAATCTTGAACTTATTAAAAAAGCTATAGCTCTTCCCAATGGAGTCATACTCACAAGTGGTCCTACAGGTTCAGGAAAGTCCACAACGCTTTATTCGATTCTTACTATACTCAATGCAGTAAATGTTAATATAATGACCCTAGAAGATCCTGTGGAGAATCAGGTTGACGGAGTAAGTCAGAGTCAAGTAAAACCAGCTATAGGATATACTTTTGCCTATGGGCTAAGAACGGCATTGAGACAAGATCCTGATATTATTATGGTATGAGAAATGCGTGATAAAGAAACCGTTGATATAGCGATAGAAGCATCTTTGACAGGGCATTTAGTTTTGTCTACTATCCATACAAATAATGCGTCAGAGACTATAACAAGGATACTAAATATGGGAGTTCAGCCTTTTCTTATTCCTGCTTCCCTGAATCTCGTTATAGCGCAAAGATTGATTAAGAAACTCTGTCCACATTGTAAACAACCAATGAGTATGTCAGATATAGACGAGAAGACGCTCAAAAATATAAAATACTCTCTCTCTATTACTCCTAAGAAAGAGTTAGAACAAAGAGTAGGGAGTTTTCTTAAAAAACCGGTATTTTACAAAGCTGTTGGATGTGATAAGTGTGATGATTCTGGTTATAAGTGAAGACTTGGGCTCTATGAAATGCTAGAGATAAGCCCATGAGTAAAAGATATGATTCTTCAAGGAGCTTCAGCTTTCAATATTAATAGACAAGCTGTAAAAGATGGTATGATATCTCTCGAACAAGATGGTGTCATGAAAGCTCTTTCTGGGCTTACGAGTCTTGAGGAAGTGTATCGTGTTTCAAAAACGCAAAATGAAGACTAATTTATAGATATAAAAACGTAAAATGTCAGATCTAATTATACTTGATGAACAGAAAGAGGAGGGGCCTAAAAAATGATCTTTATCAGACGATCAAATTCATAGCGAGGTATGAGAGCAAGAAACTCAAGAGTCTCTTATGGATAAAATAAATAATCTCCTTCTCAAGTTTCAACATATAAATATAAAAGAAAAGATAATATTTTACAGATTATTGTCTACAATGCTTAATGCGGGTATGCCTTTAATAAAAGGAATAGGGGTTCTTGGGAAGCAAGAAAAGAATCCAGTCTTCAAAAAAATGCTCGACAAATTTGTCTATGAACTCAAGGAGTGAAGAACCCTCTCAGAGTGTATGGAACTCTACCTTAGCTCTTTCCCTGATGCAGAAGTATGAGTAGTGAAAGCCGGTGAAAAAACTTGAAAACTCAACGAGGTACTTACGGGCTTAGCTGATCAGGTTGAGAAGGTTTCCTCTATTTCAGGAAAGCTTAAATCAGCTCTTATGTACCCAGCAATGATTATGGTGGTAGTTTTTGGAGTCATATTCGTTATGATGACTATGGTTGTGCCAAAGCTCTTAGATATATTTGATGATAAGACTAGTCTTCCACCTTCGACGCAGACACTCATATTTATATCAGATTTTTTTAGTAATTACTGGTATTTGATAATTATCTTCTTTTTTCTCTCTACTGTAGGAGTGAATTTTTGGAAAAAGACGCCTACAGGAAAATATAATTTTGATAGAATAATTCTCCATCTCCCTATCTTTTGAATGGTGGTTAAAAAGGTTACTCTTTCAAAATTCTCGAGAGTATTCTCTGGCCTTCTTTCTTCTGGAGTTTCTGTTGTAGAGTCACTGAGAATAGTTGCAGACGCAGTTGGAAATGAAGTATATAGACAGAGGATACTCCTTTTACTTGAGGATGTGAAACAAGGTATTAAAATTGCAGACTCACTTGAGTGAGATAAGCTTTTCCCTGATATAATGATACAAATGATACAGGTTTGAGAACAAGCAGCAAAGCTAGATCAAACAATTATAAAAGTGGCTGATTTTTATGATGAACAGGTTGATAATACAGTAAGCTCTCTTAATAAGCTTTTAGAACCTTTTATTATAGTATTTCTTGCAGTAGTGGTGGGGTTTATAGCTATAGCTATAATGCAGCCTATTATGAACCTTGCAGATACTGTCGCGAATAAGTAAAATAGCTAAAAAACAAAAAATACCTTCTATATGATAGAAGGTATTTTTTGTTTTTTAGCTATGTGAAGATTATATGTTTTATGTGAAGAATAGGTGAAAAGGAGTTCCCTATGTTTGACTCAGGGTATATTAATGGTAATATAACCAACGTTATATTTGGTCTTTAACATGACTCGAATTTTTGAAGTACTTAAAACTATATGTATGTAGTTGTAGTTAGGACTCTGGGAGAGAATGATTTTAATGTATAGATAATATACTATATGATTTTTCCCTCCCAGAGTTGTGCGCAATTAAACAACTATGGGTTAAGGCTTTAACCGCGTTCATTGTGTGTTCTTTTATTTTATTTGTTAACTCGTATAAATATGAGTAACTTGTTCAAAAAAGTTACTTCAGCTGTTGCTGGTCTTGCTATAGTCTTTTCTATAGTTAGTCCTATCGCTGGAGTAAGCGCTGCATTCACATCTGTTGAAGCAGCAAATAAGCTCGCTACACTTGGAGTGATCGTTGACCAATCTAGTAATCCTGCGGATTACAGACTTGGAGACACACTTACAAGAAGAGAGCATGTAAAAGTAGCTATGAATTTAGCTTCTTGTCAAGCCGTAAGCGTTGTAGACGCTTGTAACGGAGATTTTTCAGATATGGATTCTTCAGATTGGGGATGTAAATATGCTGAATCAGCGTTATCTAACGGATATATTTCCGCTAACGCTACTTTTAATCCTGGTAGAGACGTTTCTAAAGCAGAAGCTTTAAAAATGATCATGAACGCTACTGGTGTTGAAAAAGGAACTAATGCTATGTGGGAAGCTGCTTACGTAGAAGGAGCTGTTTCTGCTGGTCTTGTTTCTGCTTCATTCTCAGACTACACTGCTGCTGCAAGTAGAGGTTGGATTTTCCAAGCTGCTGCTGAAGCTGCTGAATTATGTGGAGCTGAAGAAGAAGATGATGATCTTCTAGGAGGTCTTCTTGATGGTCTTGATGACGAAGAAGATGATACTACTGGAGGTGATGATACTACTGGAGGTGATGATGTAGTTGTTTCTGGAGATGATGTACTTACAGTATCACTCTCTGCTACAACTCCTGATTCTGCTACTATTCCTGCTGGTGTAAATGGTTTCCCTGTTGCAAGGTTTGACTTTACAGCTGGAAGCTCTGATGTTACTGTTTCACAGGTTAATATTAAAAGAAGAGGTCTTTCTGATAAAGACACACTTACTTCACTTGCTGTATTTACAGACGAAGGAAGAGCTTCTAATAATAAAAATGATAACCAAGAAAATAATACAGAAGCACAGATCAACCTTTCTAGTGGAGGGGTTGTAGTAAAAGCTGGAGAAACAAAAACTATTACAGTAGTTGTTGATGTAAATGATACAGAAACAGTTCCTCTAAGAGATGCTGATAGTGCTTCAGCTGCAAATGACGAGTTTGCACTTGAAATAACAAGTGTACAAGCTTCTTCAACAGTTGCAGACATCAGTAATGTTATGGCTAATACTATGAGAGTTGGTTCTGTAGATGCTCCTATACTTGTATTTGATACAAATGGAAGTGTTTCAGATCCAGAACTTGGTGAAACTGCTGCTGATATATTTGAATTTAAAATTAAAGGTGACAATGACGAAGACGTTATTGTAAAATCACTTACTTTTGAAGGTTCAAACGATGCAGAAGATGACCTTATGAACTTCGAACTTTACTTTGGTAATGATCTCGTAGCTTCTACTCAATACATGAATAATGATTTCCTTACATTTGATCTTGGAGATGGTATAACTATCAGAGAAGATAAAAATGAAGATTTCACTGTAAAAGCTGATATCGTAGAAGGTGCAGGAGATACTATAGGATTTAGAGTTGATGAAGCTCTTGATATAACTGCTGAATCGACTAAATTTGGTTACGGTGCTGCTGTTGATATAGCAACAAATAGTACAAATGTAAATAACGCATTTGGTACTCTTACTATTAAAGCTGGAGAACTTACTCTTGTGGAAATAGATGCAGAATTTGACGAAATCAGAGAAGACAAAGATAATGTTGTTCTCGGAAAAGTTAAAATTACTAATGTAGCAGGTCAAAATCTTGAACTTCAAGAATTTGGTGTAAGAATTCAAGCTACTGCCGGTACTACTGGATTTACAAAAGTTACTGAGTTTTTCTCAGATATAGAACTTTATAGTGAGGATAATGGTTCTTCATACGAACTTACTCTTAATGGAGCTGATGATCTTGATGCTGTTTTCTCTGAAAATAGTATTGACGTAATCCTTCCACAAGGAACAACTACGTGGTCTATTAGAGTTGATACAAATAATAATATATTAAACTTTGATACAGCTAAGTTTGACCTCTCATTTGCTACTGGAAATATTAGTGCTGTAAATGGTGGGTTCTATGTTGAAGAAACAGAAGACGACCAAGCAGTTACAGATATTACTCCTTCTACTGTTTCATTCAACTCTGTTGATGGTTCAGAATCAGGAGCTAAGGTAAGTATTTATCCACTTTCTTCTAACTTTGATGTTGTAAGAGGTGCTGATGATGTTGTAGCTCTTCAGTTTACTATAGAAGCTGATAAATCTAGTGATATAACTCTTGATGAAGTTAAAGTTCTACTTACTGATACAAGTGCTGATACATTTGCTTCAAATCAAGAAATCTCAGATGTAAAACTTTATCAAGGTTCTGTTTCTCCTTCTAATCTTCTTGATCAAGAATCAGGTTCGAATATAGGTGCAACAGGTCTTGTAACATTTGATAGCTTTGGAGATCTCGCTATAGCTGCAAATGCTACGGAAACTTTCGTAGTAACTATTTCAGTTGTAGATGGAGCAGATGCTGTTACTAACAGTGATTATACACTTTCAGTAACTTCAGTTAGTCTTGAAGATGATGAAAATGATGATGTTACTGCTACTGGAGGACTTCCTCTTGCTTCTGCAAGAAATGTTGTTGTAAATAACTCTGGTAAAATCGTTACTCTTGCTCTTGACCTTGCAAACGAAGACAATGAATTTGATAAACTTGCTCTTGCAGGTGCTTCAGAAATCATAGGTTCTTGGGATGTAAGAGCTGACAACGAAGAAGTTGATGTAGAAACAGTTACATTCACTCTTTCAGGAGTTACAGGAACACTTAAGAACTCTGTTATAAGTGCTTCACTTCTTCTTGATGGAGTAGTTGTAGAAACAAACGACAACTCAGACATTAGTAATGTTGGTGCTGTAGGAACTATTACATTTACAGACCTTACAGATCTTATTATTCCTGAAACTACAACAGAACTTGCTCTTCAACTCAATACTGCTAATATCGGTAAAGATTTTGTAGGTGCTGTTCAAACAAATCTTCAAGTTACTGATGTAGTACTTGCTGATGCTAAAGGAGCATCATCTAATAAAGATCTTGATGCTGACGGTCCTGATAATGTTGCAGGAAATGCTGATGATGAAGTCGTAGATTTCAGTATCGTAAATCCAGCTACTTCTAAAAATCTTGATATAGTAACAGCTGTTGTTACTCCAAGTGTTGCTACTTCTTTTGGAACTGACGATCAAACTGCTGAACTTAGGCTCGTAGTTGATGGTGGTGACAATACTAGTGTTAGTGGTGATTCTGTACAGGCTGAGCTTACTCAACTTAAGATTGACGTATCTTCACTTTCTGGAACAGGTACTATCTCTGTATTTAACGGAAATGGTGACAACATCACTACAGGTGGATCAATAAATGTACTTGCTGCTGGAACTATTACAGTAGGAGTTACATCAGATTCTATCGGTAATGATAATGAACTATACAGAATTGAAACTACTGCTGAAGGTATATTCAGACTTGCTAAAGATGGTGTAAGATACTCTATTAATGGAGTCGGAGCTAACTTTACTAAACTTGAAAATACTCTTGAAATGGGACAATATGCTAATTCTAACTAATTAGGTATAATCTTATACTCTTGATAACTTCGGTTTAGAGTTTCTTAAAAAATCCCCTTTCTTCCTTTTTTGGAAGAGGGGGATTTTTTGTTGTCTTGATTTTTTCTCAGGACGACTATACTATTGTAGATATTTCTTAAACCTCTTTTATATGAAGCTTACTTTTTCTTCTTTTCTATTTGCTATAGTTCTACTTCTTACCTCATGCTCCCCATCATTTGAATTGAACTCAGAATCACTTATGCAAACCTATGAGCAAGAAGATAGGAGTCTTAATCTCAGTGATAAGGGGATATCTTGATTTATAAATATGAATGGACTTGTAAAAGATACAGAGATAGTAAATATATATCTTTCAAACAACGAGATAGAGGTACTGAATATATCTCAGTATACAGACCTTTGAAGACTGGTTATAGATCATAATAAGATACGTTTCTTTGGAGATATTAAATACCCAAAACAGGTACGACATCTTGACCTCTCTTACAATAGTTTAGAAAGCTTGGAAGGGATAGAAAACCTTATGGAGCTGAAGACATTAAATGTTTCTTATAATAAACTGGAAGATGAGGATTTTAAAATACTATCGCAACTTCCTAAACTAAAACTGGTTGTTTTAGAAGGGAATGATGTAAGCGAGGAGTTCAAAACTGCTATGAACACGTTTAATGCAATATATCTCAAGACTATTAAAAAATAAAGAAACAAAAAAATATCCTCCAAATCTGGAGGATATTTTTTTGTTTTATAGAGACAACTATTTCTTTATCTCCATAAGCTCTATATCAAATATAAGCGTCTTTCCTGCAAGCTCATGATTGAGGTCAAGAGTGATATTTTCTTCATCAGCTTCAACGATTACGAGGTTTCCAAACTGAGTAGGAATCTTCTCTCAAACTTCAAGTTTAAATCCAGCTGTTTCGAAACTTGCGAGATCAGCTCTTGGAGTTATTTTCTTTTTTGTTTCGTCATATTCTCCATACGCTTCTTTTGGAGCAAGTGTCAGAGTCTTTTTATCACCTACTTTCATATCGATAACTCCAGCATCAAATCCTGCTATCATCTGTCCAGCTCCAGCTGTAAATTCAAGAGGATCTCCTCTATCAAGGCTACTATCAAACTTTGTTCCATCTTCGAGTGTTCCTGTATAGTGGATAGCTATTTTATCACCTTTTTTTACCATGAGTTCTTTTGTATTAGATTCTAAAGTATCTTGTTTTGTTCCAGGAGTTTTCTCCTGAATTTGAGGTTTTTCCTCAAGGACTGTAACTTCTTCTTTTTGAGTACAACTTGTAAAAGTGAGAGCACACAGAAGGAGAACACACAGGCTTATCTTTTTAGTCATAAATGATATGAATTATAAAGTATTTTTGATATGCTTTTTCTTTTTGAGTTTTACTCTAGGATTTGAGATTTTATTCTCTAGCATATCGAGAAGGTATTGTAAGAATATTCTGTCGTTTTCAAAAAGTTTTGTAGGAGCTCTTAGTCTCCCAATAGTCACTACTTCCATCTTCACCTGTTTATCAAGCCTCAGAAAGTCCTTGAGTCTCTCGAGCTCTATACCATCCTGAAAGTCTATTTGGTAGTTTATACCGAGCCTTTTTATAGAGCGAATAGAAAAGCCCTGTGACATAATTCTGAGACGGAGTATTTCAAAGAAATTCAGTGTAGGTTCAGGAATATCTTCATTTACTTTCATAAAATCAGATATGATATTATTGAGTTCCTCCATACTTGAGATACTTTCAACCTCTCGATAGAAATGTATTTTATCACTTTCTGATTGAAAGAAGTCGTCAGATATAGAGGCCGATATCTGTAGATCAATGGTTGTGTCTCCTTTGATTTTTTTTGCTTTTCCCGATGTTTCTTTGAGTTCTTGTATCTTTTCTTCGAGCATTTTGAGAAAGAGATTGATTCCTATTTCTTGTACTTGTCCACTTTGTCGTATACCGAGTATATCCCCAGAACCACGTATTTCTAGGTCTTTCATCGCGAGTTCAAAACCTGCTCAGAGGTAACTATAGTTGACAACTGTTTGAAGTCTCTTGGCACTTTCATTGGAGAGATATTCTTTTTTATAGAGGAGATAACAGTATCATTTTTTGTCGCTTCTCCCGACCCTTCCTCTGAGCTGATGAAGCTGTGAGATTCCAAAACTCTGACATTCATTTATAAAGATAGTATTTACATTGGAAAAATCGATACCGTTCTCTATAACAGTTGTCGACAGTAGAATGTCATACTTCTTATGTTTAAAGGCAAGGATCCTCTTCTCAAGTTCGTCTCATGGAAGTTGTCAGTGCGTAATGATTATCTTCTTCGTAGGGAAGAGTTTCTCAAGATTTTTCTTGTATACTTCTATATTCATCACTCTATTGTGGACAAAAAATACCTGTCATCATCTGGAGAATTCTTTTTTTCCAGCATCAAGTATCACTTTTTCTTCATATGGAGAGATATATGTTTCTATGTTTTGTCTTCCTGCTGGGGGAGTTTTGATGATAGATATATCACGTATTCCAGAGAGTGCGAGATTGAGACTACGAGGGATAGGAGTAGCTGACATAGAGAGTACATCAATACTTGATTTTATAACCTTTATCTTCTCCTTGTCGGTGACCCCGAACTTGTGTTCCTCGTCGATAACAATGAGCCCCAAGTCTCGAAATACTATATTTTTTCCTAAAAGCCTATGAGTTCCGATTACAAGGTCTATAGAACCCTCTTTGAGTTTTTTGAGTATTTGAGTGACGTTTTTTTGTGATTCCATACGTGTCAGTACAGCGATACGAACTCACATATCCGTAAATCTCTCAATGGCTTTTTCATAGTGTTCATATGCAAGAACTACGAGAGGAACAATGAGTCCTACTTGCTTTTTATTAGTAATGGCATTGTAGATGGCATTGAACGCTATTTCTGTTTTTCAGAAACCAACATCCCCTACAAGGAGCCTGTCCATAGTTGTTTTTTTCTCCATATCTCAGAGTATTTCCTCTATAGCTGTTTCCTGACAATGGGTGTAGCTATAAGGAAAGCTTTCCTGAAAGAGGGTTAGTTTCTCTATATTTTGCACAAACGCGCTCCCTTCTCTGAGTTTTCTTTCTGCAAACGTACTGAGAAGTTCTTCAGCTATTTCTCTGATATCTTCTCTAATTTTTGCCATCTTTTTTTCCCAAGCCTTTCCTGAAAGAGGAGTCAAAGAGGGATTTTCCTTCCCTATATATTTAGATATACGAGACACTTCTGTGATAGGAATAAAAAGTTTGTCATTTTCTTTATAATGAAGTTCAACATATTCTTTTTCTACCTCACCAAGTTTCTTTTTGACGATTTCATGAAACACTCATACTCCATGATCTATATGAATAACATAATCTCCTTTTTTGATTTTCAGTAAGAGATCTATTTCTTCAGAGAGTTTTTTGCTGACACGCTTTTTTATAAATACCTTAGCTATAACATTGTCACAGATTATTTGTAGTCATTTTTTGCTTGAATGAGAAGAGTTTTGCACAAAACTTCCAAGTATATGAGTGTGAACTTCTTTGACATGAATATGGTGTATCTCATTGTACTTGAGGAAATCTTCTATGAGTTTTATATTTTTAGTATATATGTAGGTTTCCTTTGAAGTATCCAAGAGAGTCTTCTGAAAAATATCGAGTGTCTCTATTTTTAGCGACTCAATCTCTAGGTTTTGTAAGCCTCTCTTCTTGTCTCAGATAATGTCAAAAGAGACAGGGTTCATAAACTTCTGAACGATGTTTTTGTATGATTTGCAGAACTCTATCATATCAAAAACACAAAGAGTGTTTACTTCTCTCAAAACTTCTTCGAGTGTTATTATAGAATCGTCCCCAAAAAGAGAATTGTTTGACGAGAGAGTAAGCTCTTTTTTTTCTTCTTTTAAAAGGACTTCTTCCCCATAAATAGTTTCACGGACAATACTCTCTATATCCTCTCCCCAGTAACTCAGAGTGTAGTGATAAAAACCAGAAAAGTCATATATATGAAGGATGTCTCCTTGCCTTTTGTAGCTTCATTTCTTCCCATATTCTTGAAAACGATACCCTATATTGTTCAATTCTTCGATATCTTTGTATATACCATTCCCGGCACCAAGTTCTATATGAAGAACTTTTTCTACAGGAAAAATAGTATCCTCAAGGCAACTACTCTCTATACAGTAAATTCCGGGAGTTCTATTTTGCAAATGTGTGAGCTCATAGTTCTTCTGGATAAAGAAGAAAGGAACCTTGAAATATTCACAAAGTTTCTGGTACTTTTTCATAGCATACGTATCCTCTGTTACAAGAACAATAGTATCATAATGCTTGAGATTCTTTTGTAACAATAAAAAACGAGAAAAGAAGTTTCCTGTTTTTGTGTAACTCGTATGAGGGGTAAGTCTTATCGAAAGAGGATTCATAGTGTGTATAATATAGCTTTTATGCTTAAAAAGGAAAGATACATATTCTACTAATCTACGAAAAACTCAACCAATCAGAGATTGGGATTCAAACAGTTTCTCAATTATAAAATATGCATCTTTCCTTTTCTCAAGATGAGAAAACTAAAAAGAAGTATAAAAAGAACTTTGGAAAATACAATTTCATTTTTATTTCAATACTATTATACTATAGCGTAGTATTATATAGTCTACAAAAAACTATGAACCTCTTTCTCAATGCCGTTTCTTCCAATGGAAAAATCATACTATTTGACAATAATCGACAGATTGTTTGAGAGAAAGAAGTATCTGTACTACTCAACGAAAGCTCAAAACTCATAGACATAGTAGACATGTTTTTGTCATCAATGAATACAAAAATCAAAGATATAGAGAACATAGTAGTAGTTCATGGACCGGGAAGTTTTACAGGGATACGCACGATAGTACTTCTGGTAAACACACTGAGTTTTATATACCCCAAGCTTCACTTAACCCCGTTAAGTTTTTTTGATATGTATAAAAACTATCCTATTTGCAAAACAAGCTCTAAAAGGGATTTGTTTGTAAAATACTCAAAGAGTGCTATAATTGAAGTAGTAAAAAATGAAGAACTCGAGTCTAAGTATAAGTGAAAAGATGTTTATGGGGATATCTCTCTCCCAAAAATACAGTGCCACCAAGATATAGATTATAAGGGCATCATAGAAACACTAAAATTTAGACAAGAAAAAAAGATAGAAACTCTCTATATAAAAAAACCAAATATATCTTAAAAATAATACGATATGATACAACTCAAAAATCTCAGATCAGATGAAAAGGTTCAGTTTGTTATTCGTAGACACTGGATAGTATTTTTGCTGGTTGGCCTGTATGGAGGGATAGGGATATTTATCTCACTTTTTCTCTTTGCTGCGTTTGGTATACAGTCCTGGGTAATACTTCTCAATATCATCTTTTGGATGTTTTACTCACTTTTTCTTTATATAGAATGGCTCAATCATGAGCTTGACCTCTTTGTTATTACTAACAACAGAGTCATATGTGTCGAGCAAAAATCATTTCTTAATAGAACGGTAGGAGAGTGCAATCTTGGACAAGTACAAGAAGTGACTTCGGAAACCAAGGGATTCTTTTCAAATATCTTTAACTATGGTTCAATTTTAATAAAAACAGCGGGTAATACTACAAATTTTGACATGACATTTGCTCCAGAACCATTAGGGAGATCTAGAAGTATACTCAATATTGTTGACCACTATAGAGATGCTCATAGCTTTGTAAACAAAAATGCAGCAGCAAAACCTGTCCAGGAAAAAAAGTAATAAAACCCAGTTCTCTTTTTGCATAATAATTCTCATACAAAAAACACCTGTCATCGCAGGTGTTTTTTGTATGAGAATTATCTAGTTAAAATGACTCAGACGAAGAAGTCTTTCTTGCTTTGTTTGTGCTGCTATCTTTTTTACATCAGCTTTTCTATAATAATTATAGGTTTTTCTTTTGAGTGAATTAATCATATTTTTGTTTTTATTTGTATGGTAGTATAACGATAACATATATTTGAATACAAGTCTATAAATAGTACTTTACAGTATGCTGATTTGTGTTAAGAAGGAGGTAAGGATACTAAGATTTCTGTCTATAATATTATCTACTACTTGACTTTTACTCTTTTTATTTGACAAATAATCAATTTGTAGTAATATAAGAGTGTAATTTAATAAATAATTTTTTATCTTATGGCAAATTTAGATTTAAAAATAGGAAATGTGAAAGATCAAAATGATTCACTTTTTATTTCACCATTTACTGACCTTGTAGAATGAGCAAAAGACGGGGCAAATGCAGCGCTCAATACTGTTATCCCATCTGTAATTCTTGCTTCTGAAAACACGGCACATACAAGTAGAAATTGGGGAAATCTTCTGAAAGGAGATGCTTGGAAGAAATTTCTAAAATCTTTTCCTTCTATGGCAGCAGATATAGGAACAAAAGCAGTGAGTTTACCTTTTAGGACCATTGAAGGAGCTATGACCTATGTTGTTTCCAACAATGTAGAAAGGGTAGTGAAAGCTACAAAATGAGCTACTACAGGATTTCTAAAAAACTGGATAACAAATAATGGAGAAACAAACTATAAAGTTCTGAAAGGACTAGGAGGATTTATAGGAGGAGCAGGAGATGTTCTTGGATCTATTGCAAAAGCACCTTTTGGATGACTCGAGTGGCTCTCAAAACAACCAAATAAATGGGTTTTCAATCCAGCAGTAGCAAAAACTCAGGGATGGGTAGAGAGTCAAAGAATCTCAGAAAAGAATTTCTTTGGTCCACATATGACCACAACCAGTGATTATAGACCTGGTACAGCAGCGAACGATAATAATATTGAACAGAGTCAGGCAGCGTAATTATATGATATAATCTTTATAAAGACCTAAGTATATTCCTTAGGTCTTTATTTCGAGGTATTTATAAAGAACCACCCAGTTATAAAACTGGGTGGGTATTGCTTTCACGTCAACGAAACTCTAGTTACCGTAGGTGTCGATGAAGGATAAGCTTTCAGGTTCTCCTGGTTGTCATTGTGTCGATATTGTTCATCGCCTTTAGGCAATTTTGAACAGTCATACGACGTTCCCAGTTTCTGAGGGAAGTCATGACTATTAAAAATACAAAGGCAATTCCATAGCTCCAAAGCGTATCTTTGGATATGTATTCATAGATACTTAACTCATCATTAGTGAGTAACGCACCATAGTACATACCCAGTGGGATAGCCAATATTAGAACCGTTACTAATACCATAAATATGGTAGCCCGGACATCTTTATTTATGTCTTGAACACATGCATCAACAGTGTCATACGAGGCACCATCATTGGCAGTTTTTCCGAGAATAACCGCAAATACAATCGCGATTATTAGAAGAATCCCTCCTTCA
>JAMOOA010000012.1 GCA_027066255.1 Candidatus Altimarinota bacterium
AGTAAGTTTCGCGTATTCTTTTGCCGAAGCAGTATAGCTAATCCTCGCATCATCGATAGAGTTTTGTAAGCTACGAAGTGTTATATCTCTCGTGGCTTTTGCATTTCGAAGATTACTTTGAGCTGTTTTTACCTGATCATCAAGGTCTTTAATGCTATCGTCAATACTGAGTATGGTTCTTTCGTAAGAAGTAGTAGCACTTACTTCTCAACTGGAAAGATTTTTAAATTGAATCTCTCTGTCTTTTTCTTGGAGTTCAATAGACTTCAAGAGAGAATCCTGGGTACCTTTATATGTCCTCAAAAAGCTCTTCACTCAAGATCAGAAAGTAATAAATCCTCCATATGTTCACTGAATACTTGATTGATACCCATTTATAGATAAAACAAATCCATCTATAACTCACTGAGAAAACCCTATCCCACTTGGGATGGAATTATAAAGAGTTTGTTCAAGACTAGAAAGATTATCTTGGATTTTTTCATACCCTTCATTTATATACTTGATTATCTCAAGCATTCTCATCTGCGATATATTTCCTGACTGTAGGTCCATATCTGTTTTTGAGAAATCATCATTCTCTTTATAACGAACTAAATCTCTGAGATTATTTTCTGAAATAGTCTTTTGTCCAGCATCTCTTGCTCCAAGAAACATCTCGTAATTGTCATTTTCAGATCTATTTAAATCAGTAATTCAGAGGATTTCGTCACTAAATTCAATAACATCATCCAAAGCTATCTCCAAATTATTGAAATCCTTTCTCAATGAAGCCTTGTATGACTCTATCTGTTCAGAATCTGTAACAATTTTTATATCATAGTCTAAGCGCAATTTTTCGATATTATTATCGAGCTTCTCAAGTTCAAGGGCTGATTTTGAATCAAGATTATTATATGTACTGTTATCTAGATTGTCTTTTGATTGAAGGATATTCTGCTCAGAATCCTTTTTGAATGCTTGAAGATTTCTTTCCAGTTTTGAAAGAGTTAGTTGACTGTCAAATATATTCTTATCAAGAGATATTTCTGTAGATTCGTAGTTTATCTTTTGTCTCTCTAGGAAAATTCGTGCTCTCTCTAGATTAATGCCGTAGCTCCCTATGTTATCGTCAAGCGTAGCTATAACTTGTCAGACTCTGACACTATCTCCTGGTTTAACAAAAAGAGCCGAAACTCTCCCACTTGCATTAGCGCTCAAAGAGATATCTTGACTTGAGCTAATCTGTCCTGTCTTCCTGAGGATAGTATCTCCTACAAAACTATTTCCTTGTTGTGTTTGTACAAAAAAGTCTTTCTTCTTGGTCTTTGTGGTATCTTCTATAACTTTTTCTCAACAAGAAGAAATGAACACTATAAGAAGAATGATTGATATTATTTTTTTCATGTGTCTTATGTAATGGATACTAATTATTTAAAAACCTCGTCAAGTTCATTTTTTATCTTTGTTAAATTAATTTTTCTATTCTTTGTTGGTCAAAGTTTATTCCTATTTCTTTATAGTCAGAGAAAAAGCCTTCCACAAGAACTCTCGCATAATTCAAGACAAAAATATCAAAATCTTCCTTCGTTTGAAAATAACTTTCTTCGAGGAGTAATACTTGTTTAAAAGCACCATTGAGTTCTGCAAAAAACTCTAAGTCTTCTTTTTTTCATGTAATTTCTGGACTTCCCTCCAAGAGTATTTGCAGCATCGCTTCATGCTTTTTACTCAGATAATCAATATTCATATCTCCAATGTAATAATCTTGGTTTCAGAGAACCATATTTCGAATGATATCGTTTTTTTTGAAATAAATAATACTCCCAACCAGAAAATTCATGAGTCGCTCTTTAGTATCAGGGAAATTCTTATGAAGAAGTTTCATAACATTTTTAGCATGAGTAAACTCTGCGTCAATAATTTTCTTATATAACTCCTCCTTTGAAGAAAAATATAGATAAAAAGTCCCTTTTGCTACTCCTGCTTTCTCTACAATCATATCAATAGAAACTCTTTTTACTCAAAAATCTCTAAATAATTTAATCCCAGAACCTATTATCAGGCTATCTTTTGTTTTTTCTGACATAATGACTAAATGACTATATTAGTTTATTTGGTCATTATTGTATACTTTTAATATGTCTTGTCAAAGAACTTTATAACTACTTTTCTGTAGATCATGAAAAGGTTGCTGAATCCAGTTCCCCAGAGAAACTCTGAATCATATCTTTGATTTCTTGCTCTGTTACCGATTGTTCTTGTTGATCATAATCATCACCAGATCCTCCTCATGCTGTAAATATAAAGAGAAGTCCCGTCCCAAGTATTCCAACAACTATTGCTCAAAGAGCTATTGAGGCCATCACTTTTGCAAAAACGTTTTGTTTCATAGAAATTATTTATTTTTTAATATATAGACTATATGTCTAAACGAACTACTTGCTATAGGGGTGTTTCACATACTTTCTCATCATTTTGAAACATCCTCCACTCTATCCCCCAGAATGGTGATAATAATATTATCTCCATTATAATCAAATCTCAGAATTGTTTTACGATTAAACAAGCTGTATTTTATTGACATATTTTCAACTCATAAGTCTCTCAATATATCTGTATATACACTTCTTATAGTTGGAAAATCTTCTCCAAAAGAAACCATATTTTCCTTAAAGTCTCTCAAATCTAAACTTCCTATAAAAGATATGTTATTTCCCCCTAAATCATATATCGTGTTTCATAAACCATTACTCCTATATGGTCGAAGTTGTATATTTCTAAATTGATGTTTTTTATCTGTAAATATGTAATTCGACGAAAACTCTGTAGGAAAATCAAAACTTTTTCATTTAGCATCTGTTCACTCTATAGTAAGGTCTGCACGTTGTATGGAAATACTATAAGTATCTCTTTGCGGGATAACCTCAAGATTATCGTACTGTATCTCCAAAATATTCTTCAGGGAAGAAAATTCTCCTTTTTCTCATAAGAGTTTATCTCTCTTAAATACAACAATAACAGTATCTTCCGACTCTATTTTTCTATCATTCTCATATATCTCTTGTTCTTGTTTTTCTTTGAGAATAAATGTATTAAGAAAGAATCTTGAAAAATCATATATATTTTTTTCATCTGTACCTACCCCTCTAGCCTTTTCTGACCATTCTTCCTCTATATTATCAAGCTTATAAAGAACCGAGACCTTTTTATCATCAAGAATGATATTATCTATTTTATTATCAGAGAAAGGATAAAGAAAAAATGAGAGCTCTTTCCCTTTCAAAAATATTCCTGAAATTTTATAATATCTCTCTTCTATGACTTGTACGTCTATGGACTGTAATGAGAGAGAATGAAACTGAGAAATATATCAAATAGCATTACTTTTACTGAGAACCTGCTCTCATCATTCTCAAGCAGTAGAGATCTCTAGAAGTTTCTTCTTTGATTCGTCATAAGAGTATACGTATGAATCGTAGTTCTCAAGAGCCGAAAAGTATTCTCTGAATTTCTGATCAAATTCTTTATATTTTTTTACCATGAATACATCTCTCTGTTTTGGGGTATCTAAGAATTTCTCATTTTTTTTGTAAAAATCTAGAATACTAGTGATATTTCTTTCTAGGAGGACAAGGTTATTTCTGCTCAATTTCTCTGATTTTTTTCTCAATAACAATCCTTCTTTCGATATTTCTGATTCAAAATATGCTCCTCTTACAAAAACTTCCATACTAGAAAGTACCTCTATGTATCTATACATCAATGTGATAGCTTTATTTTCTCACTTATTTAGGTATAATTTAAGATTTAGTGTGATAAGCTCATTCATCATTCCTAATATATTTCAAAGATTTCCTTGTGAAGAAAGATCAGAAGATCAACTAGAAGATGCGAGGAAACGTGAAGCAATTATATTTTCTAGAAAAAAGGAAAAATACTCTATCTGTCCTACATTTTTAACTCTTTTCTCCTCTCATTTTAACTCAGAAGATGCTATATTTGAAAGGTACTTATTGAAAAATATCGCAAGGTTTTCATAAAGGTACACTTGCTCAAAATCAAATGTAGAGTAAAGAGATTCTAAAAAGTAAAGAGATTCAACAGAGCTATCTATTGGAACTCTTTCTTCTCCTATTTTAGAAGAGAGTCTAGATATGTTTATTTTAGCATATATATGGTCTTTTTTATATCCATACAAAATCTCTTTTCGGATAACAGAGAGTACATCTACCATATACTTATATGCTTCGGGAT
>JAMOOA010000013.1 GCA_027066255.1 Candidatus Altimarinota bacterium
TCCAGTTTCTTGAGGTAAAATTCTATCCTTTCATCAGCAAGTTTTGCTGGTATTCCATAGTACCCTGCTTGAAAAAAACAGATATCATACACAGTAGCAAATATGTCGAAGTTAAACTCTTGGGGAACCACTCAGATATGTGTTCTTGCAAGGGCAAAATCTTCGTCTATATCTATTCCATTTATTTTAACGGTTCATCAGGTTTTGTTTACCAAGCTCGTCATAATCCCTATAATAGTAGTCTTTCCTGCCCCATTATGCCCAAGGAGTGCAAAAAAATCTCACTCTTTTACAGAGAGATTCACTCACTTAAGAACTTCTAAATCTCCATATGTTTTTTGTAGATTTTCTATCTCTAATACTTTTTCTGTCATAAACTTCTTTCTTTTTTTACTGCTAAAAATTGCTCTATTCATTCTACAAGTTTTTTTCTTTCTTCCAAGATTTCTTCTAGAAATTCAAGATTATAAAAATAATAAAATAGAGATGATTGAAAGTCCTATAACAATCCCCTTCTTGAGATTAAAATGTTCTCCATAAAAAATAATCGAGAGAATTATAGGAACGAGGATACTAAATGAATTGATGGTAAACGCTATGGCAAGGTTTCCTGAGATAGCTCGCATGAAGGTATAAAAGGCAAGGAAGTGTATCATTCCAACAACCATACTAAAGGGAGCGATTTGGTGAGTTCTGTATTTCTTATCAGATTTTTTTGAGTGGAAGAGATACCCTACAACAGAAAACATCATACCAAAAAGAAAGCTTGTAAATATAAAGAGTTCTATATCATAATTCCAGACATGAATGAATTTAGGAATGATAGATGATATTGATGTGAGAATAGACGTAATTACCACAAATATTACTCCTTTCCAGAGGTTTTTTTGGATATGATTTTCTGACTTTGTTAAGAGCATCAGTGGCACTAATATTCCGAATATAATTCCCATTATCTCTCTTCAGGAAAGATGTTCTTGAAATATAAATACACTCACAGTTGTTACCATTATCGGTCAAAAGGTCTTATATAGAGGAAAAAATATTACAGAGTCTATGTTGCGCATACTCTCTACTCGAGTCAAAATAGAGGTTGAATAAAAAAATATGTTTATAAATCCCATAAATCCCACAAGAAAAAACACTGTTCCTATCTCTGGGATATTTCCACTATAAATGAGTAATAATCAACTCAAGATCGTTGCTATCCCATAGCTATATATAGTACTCAAGTATGTGTCATAGTTTCTTTGAGCTATAACTTTGAAAGAGAATGCATAAAATCCTCCTATAAAAGCCGAGGCAAGAGCGTAGAGTATCCAGGTTTCCATCAAGAGTTTATTTAAGAAATACTTGCTCCATTTTTCTTGAGCCAAAGTTCTTGATTCTTATAGTCAGGCATGATAGTTGCTACTTCGTTCCAAAACTTCTTACTATGGTTCATCTGTCTGAGATGACAGAGTTCATGAACAATGACATAATCCATCACCTCCTGAGGCGCCAAAACAAGCCTGTAGGTAAAATTTAAGTTTTTCTTGCTGGTACAACTCCCCCATCTCGTTTGGGCACTTGTTATCTTGATAGTATTATATGAAAACCCATGTTTGTTTGCAATTTGTTCTACCCTCGGAGGAATGAGTTCTCTGGCTTCTTTCTTGTATTCTGGTATCTTCTCTGGATCAATTTGGGAGTTCTGCTTCGCTATTTTTTGTTTTTCTATCCAAGATTTATTTCTATCTATAAATCCCTGTATTTGTTTGTTGGTCATAAAAATCGGAGCCTTTACCTGTAGAGTTCCGTTTCTATCAAAACGCATCGTAAGGCTCTTTCGAAATGATTTTTTGATTTCTATTTTTGGCATACCTAGATGATAAAGCGTGTATCTATCTTTCCATCCACTATCTCTATTCCGTCAGCCTTGAGCATCTCTACCTTTCCGTGTATCCCGTTTTTTCCACTATATCAACCTATCTTTCCAGAATGAGATATAACTTTGTAGCATGGATACACATCTGGATGTTCGTTATGTTTCATGGTCATCGCGACTTTTCGTGGATGCACTTTAAATTTGTCAGCCATGGTTTTATAAGTCATGACTTTTCCTTTAGGGATCTGTTGAAGCGCTTCGAGGATTTGTTGTTTGATATCGTTCATATCAGTATACTACATATTTTTTATCCCAACACGAATTTGTTTTCTGAGACTTTCAAGGGATTTGTAATTATAGAAAAAATGCAGTTTCTTATCAGCAATAGTATCCCCTGTTGGTTTTGGTCTGAGAACAAAGTATGTAAAACTCTCTGCAATATCTTCTCATGGATTTGTTGCTGCATAGTCTGTTATAAAATTCTCCTCATTTCCTATGTAGATATCTACTTCTCACTCTCTCACTTGTTCAAGTTGTTCCTTATTTGACCAGAAATTATTGATAAAGCTATTGAGATAGGATTTTTCATTAAGACATCACTCTTGAAGGAGGTTTGTGGAACAGTTCTCTGAGAACCTCTCAAGAAGTGTTTCATTTTCAGTACTAGGATAATAACGAACTTGAAGTTTATCCAGTGTTAAAAGATGGGCAAATTCATGAATCAGTATACTTACAGAATCTCAAGAAATAGATCCTTCGTCATAGAATGAGTCGATATTGATCGTAAGATTCCATTTCGTAGAGTCTTTTTCATCTTGGGTAACATGTGCTGATGTATCAGCATTTGGGTTATCAAATACTCTGAAATTCTTGAAATCTTGACGCGACTGAATGGGAATAAGTTTTATAAACATATTCCATACTTCTATATGTTTCACGTGTGCTTGTCATTGCAGGAGTGTAATTTTATTTTCCTCTATTTTATATGCTGCTAATATCTCTTCTTCTGACTCTTGTTCAGAGAACTTTTCTTGTTCTCCAGAGAAATCAGATTCATCATCGAACTCATCATTCCCATAAACAAAGTAACATTTCTGATCGGATTCATCGAAATATTCATCTTCATAACAGTCTTCTGCAGAAACTAATATATCCTCATACTCTCCCAGGTAATAAGCATATTGTAGGTCGTCAAGAATGACTTCCACGAGTACTCTTGTTCTCTCTTTCAATTTCTTTTTTTCAAGTATATCTTCTAGAAGCTTCTCTACCCTTTCTGGACTTACTGACTTTCTCTCATCAATAATTTCGAAAAGCCTCTCCTCAAAATTATCTAGAAGAGTATTGTCTTTGTCTGTCAGATCGTAAGAAAAGGATTGAAATACAAAAAATACTCCCAAAAGAGAAATCAAAATCTTTAAAAGAATTTTCATAATAATGTGTGTTATTGAAATAGCGTCTTATATAACTATACGAAAGAAAGACAAAAGTGTGACTTTAATTATTGTTTTTCTGTACTTATATCTATTTTTGAGAGTTGAAATGCGGTAACAAAAACCGCTATAACCATCGCTCAGAAAAGAAGCTGAATATTTTCTCTCTCTATAGAACCTAGGAAATACAACACTGAAAATGAAAGTATCCATCAAACTGCCTGGAACCATTCTCTGATAACCATATATTCACTACGCATGTCTTTATACCCCTCGAGTTTATGGAGAACATTATCACTCATAACTTTTTGAGGGAGAGAAAAAAGTAGTGCTACAGCTGTAATAAGAGCTGAAAATAGAACTAAGTATTCTATTCTGTCAAAAAGTACAAATCAACCAAGAGCAAGAGCGTAAGCAAATCAAAGATACAGTATGGATTTTCCATAGTATTCATAACGTACAAATCTCCCAAACAGATATGTTGCTACAATACTAATCACAGAGAAAAAAGATACAAATGCTCAAACCTCAACTTCGGTAGAAACATAACTAAAAAGTATAATAGGAATAAGTACCTCAATGACCGAATTGGAAAATGAAAATGAGGTAAAACTGTATGTTATAAGCGACCTCTTTACGTCTACAACTCAGAAGCATTTTTTCAATGCTCAGTGCAAATTAAACTTTCAACGGCTTTGTACTTGTATATCTACAATTCCTACCATTGCAGCTAAAAAAAATAATAATGCTCCAAATCCAAATGCCATCTCGTATCCAAGTCATTTAAAGTTAAGTGTTATAAGAAAACCAACAAATACAGGGACTATTATCATAGATGTTGTTCTCATGGCCTTTCGTATTCACTCAAAATGCCCTCTGTT
>JAMOOA010000014.1 GCA_027066255.1 Candidatus Altimarinota bacterium
TCCTTAGTGAGGTTATACTTTGCCTTGATATCCAGCTTGATATCACTGGTGTCGATGGTTGGCTTTTTTGAGATAAAGAAAGGATATAAGACCTGTATCTTTTCCTCTTTGATATTGAGCCTCTCATTGAGCTCTAGTGCAGTATTTTTTTCAAAACAGAGGATGTCGTGAGCATTTTTCAGAGCTCATTGAAGTGCTTTTTGATGGAGTAGTTTTTTGAGAAATCCAAGTTTTGGAAAAAATACCTCCTGAAGAGAAGGGATAAAAACTATATAATCTTTCTTGTACCCGAAAGGAATGCATTCATCGAAGAAGATAGTGAGATGGGAATTATGGTTCTCCAAAGTTTTTTTAAAACTTCGTTGATCAAAAAAGTTTCATTTCTTTTGATGCACTGGATGAAACTTGAGATTCTCAGGAGTTTTACATATGAGTGGCTTTTCTCAGTATACGATATAACCATTTTCGCTATTAAGTGTAGCGATATCACATACTATCTTCAGAACACATCTTCCGTAGGGAGTTGTATCATCGTATCACCTGATGTCCACAGCAATTTGCATGAGTTTTTGTTTTTTTTGAAAATACTGAAATCTATAGTGAGATATTACCAGAAAACATGTTTTTTTCAAGGAGAAAGAGTGGTGAAAAGCGTCTTGATTCATAAGAATTATTTGACTATCATAAATATGCGAGTATAAAAAATGTAAGAATACGCTAAATTAATTAACCTAAAATAGCAAATATGAGTATCAACAGAGTATCCCAGAAAGATGAAGAGAATAGACTTTCTCAATGATTATTATTTGATAGAAATATAGAAATACTACTAAAAGAACTTAAAAAAAATGAGGATAAAATAAGGATTGAAGGAAAGTATGAGCTAATAGATAAACATAAGGGAGCGATGAAGAGTAATGAAGAATGAGTACACGAGATAATATTTGAAGATTTAGCAGAGATTCAGAGGGATTTAGCGAGTGTTATATTTTTGATAGGCAAAGAATATGATGTGTTCCATCTTAAAGGTCAAGAGGCTTTTGAAATTATCAAAAAACACTTCGTAGCCTGGAGAGCTATTAAAGGATGATCTTTGATAAAAATGGTAAAAGATGCTGAACTGGCTTTAGAAACAAGAGGAGTAAAACCACCTGTAAAGGATATGGAAGATATAAAAAATAGAGTAAGTAGGTCATTAGCAGATTCAGAATGAGCTTGAAGCGACCTATAAACAAAAAAATCCCAAATTTGGGATTTTTTTTAAACTTTATATACTAAGAACTACCAACTAAAAACTAAAAAACTATAAGCTATGGTCGGAAATATACTTCGTTTAATGCTCGGAAGAGGACTCTCGATTATTCGTTGGAATAACTTCCCACGAGTGGTAGATATAAAACATATGGATAACGTGGGCTTTAGTCTGCATGTTGCTTTGTTTCTTGTATATCATGAGGAAAAATCCCGCTGCCCTTCGGACATCCCCCTCTACGAAGGGGAACTTTCATGAAGTGATAAGAAGATAGATAGACTCTATATCATGAAACAGATTATATTTTCTTCCCTGTCTGATATCATTCTTTCAGATATAAACTCTGGAACGAAAGGCTACATACAGAAATCTGATGGAGCAATTTTTGAAAAACTCTATACCAAAGCTTTTGACTATATCTATAGTTTTGAGGGAGGAAATCTCTTGAAAGAAGACATGAGACAAACACTTGCAGATACATCTCATCCTCTAGAAGACAAAATCATCTTTGCAGCAAAAAAATACGCAGGATACACAGAAGCGATGACCAATGCTCGAGTGTTTTCGGAGATGTATGAAGTTCCTATCTGAGAAATAGAATCACAACTACAAAGTGCGTCAAAGAACCTCTCAAGTTTGAGGTTCCTTCTCGAGGACTCAGATGCTCAAAAATATCTCTCTCATGTACAAAGGCTTTCTTTTGCTATGAGATGGAACCAATATCAACGAATAATACCAATATCGGTTATGTCTCATAAAGTCATTGTTGCGTATCTCGCGTACATCATAGGGACGCATGGAAATACCGGTGGAAAGACAAGCGATATTACCGAGATGATGATGCGTGCTATCTATCACGATGTTCCAGAAGTTATTACCGGAGATATTATTACTCCTACCAAAAAAGCTGTTCCAGGTTTTGTAGAACTTCTTGAAAAAGTAGAAACAGATATGTTAGACGATTATTTGTTTTCCTATATTAGTCCAGAGTACAAAAACTATATACAGAGCTATATGCTTGAACCATTTGAAGGGGAACTTGGGAAAAAAGTAAAATACGCAGATAATCTCTCAGCTCTTTTTGAGGCAAAACTTGAGGTGATTCATGGAAACAAGAACTTCATAGAAGTTACAAAAACTATGATGAAACACAATTCTCAGATCCAGAATGAAGCTGTAGAATACATATTGAAGGACATGACTTTATATTTTGAAGAAATTAAAGAAGATATACTAAGATAATGAAAATACTCAAAAGTATCACCAGAAAAGAACGTCGCTGGATAGGAAAACTTAAACATAATAAATGATATGTATTTCTCCTTTCGGTACTATTTTTTGTGTTTCCTCCAATGAAAAAGTTTATCACTTTCCCGATAAAATGATTCCAAAAAGTGTTTGGAATCATTTCTTTTTCTATTTTCCAAGCTCTTGGCTACAAAGTAGGAATTGTGGATGACTTCATCATTCATAAGAAACTCAGAGGAAAATGAGTAGCTCAAAGACTTTTTAAAAAAACTGAAAATGAACTAGAAAAAGAAGATGTTGATTATATGATACTTGCAAGCTGAGCAGACAGAAAGGCATCTCACAGGTTTTATAAAAAAGCAGGACTGACGATCATCGGTCTGGGGATAGGAATACTCGCGTTTAAGAAAATAGCTAAACACAAAAAATAATCAAAGAAAAACCTCAGTCGTAAGACTGAGGCCCTTCCTCTTTCATGAGAGATACAAGAACTCTTTTTATAGAGATTTTTGTATCCGTTAGAGATACTACGAAAACAAAGTAAGAAGTAGGTAAGAAGTAGAAGTTAGGCATTAGGAAGTTATTACTAGGACATTTGAAAGCATGTTTTTTGTAAATATATTCTTTATCATTTTATCTGATATAGTGTTTCATAGACCAATTTCTGCTTTTATCCACTCAAAAATGAACTGATACCCTCCTGTAAGGGTCGTAAGTTTCTTGGAATCTTGTCATACGGAAAGATAATAAGACCAAACACCTGCTATAATTTTCATTTCATAATTATTGAAATGTTTTGTACAAACTTCTCTTTGTACGTATTTAAATGCGTTACTATTTTTCCATAATTTGGAACATTCAATTTTTAAACATGGGTACTTATGAAGATTCTCTTTAAACTCTTCATGTTTTGTCTTTACTCATATTTTATGTACAATATCTAATCCTCCAAAATAAGACAAGGACTCGGAAAGTTCAGTAAATATAGGATCCCATTCTCCTACTATTGGAGGCTCTTCGATTATTCTATATCATTTATCTACGATAATCAAAGTATATACTATATATAATAGTTTATTGAGTGCCATTCATGTAAGAGGAGCTCTCTCTTTCTCTAATCTTCAAGAAAACTCTATAAAGACGTTTGCAAGGGATCTACTATTGCTAACTAGAACAGGAATCTCTGTTTCGTGAGGTAAGTCCTCTCGAGTAAAACTATTAAATATTTTTTGAAAAGTATCACGGAGACCATTAATAGTGTTGTTCGTAGTGAAAGGTCTTTTAGGGATAAGATCTTCTTGATACCATGGGCTTTCTTCAGATTTTTTCTTGGAAGTAGTCATTTTTTGTCTTTTCATCTAAGCACTACAAAGAACTTTTTTCATTTTATTCTCTTGTTTTGTATGTTAAAGTCAATATATTTACTAAACTATAATTTCTTCTTTATGTCTAAAAAAATATTAGTCTGACTTTCGGGATGAGTTGATAGTGCTGTTTCAGCATATTTACTCAAACAAGACTGATACGATGTTACGGCTGGATTTATGATTAACTACCTCGCTTCAGAATGAGAGAAGTGTCCAACAAGAGAGGATATAAAAATGGCAAAAGAAGTAGCAAAGTATCTAGAAATACCATTTTTTACTTTTGACTATAGGGAAGAGTATGAA
>JAMOOA010000015.1 GCA_027066255.1 Candidatus Altimarinota bacterium
CATTATGTTTTTTTGTTGTCATTCTTTTGAAAGATTCAATAATATTTTTTTAAGATACTTTCACTATAATCCTCATCAAGCCTTCAGTAGAGTACTTTATCTTGAATGATCTGTAAATATGCTAAGTTTGTTGCATTTTGGCTCTCAATAGCATATTTTTTAAATAAAAGTATTTTTTTTATATATTCTTCCTGAGATAAGAGATTTTCAGCATAGGCAAAAAAATAGAAATCTAAAGGCTCAATATCATTTTCTTTACAAAATTTTGATATCTCTCAGAAAGCATTTTTTATATTCTCTTTATTAAATCTCTTTTGAAAAGATGTTTGTATATGTTCTTGCTTCCAAAAAGAGATAAGATATTTAAAAAAATCGATAAAATCAAGTTCTTTTACTTTATCAATAAGATCTAGGATTTGTAAGAAATCTATCTTCTCATGTTTGTGTATATGTTCAGGATTTGTAACAATCTCATGGATAAAGTCTTTGTCTTCAGTATATAAAAAATAAAGATCCTGGTATGAATCAATATCATATATTTTTACAAGTGCAGGGTCTCGAATAATTTTTCACTCAGGATCAATATAATAATCTTCTGAACAGAATTTCTCATTACCTTCATTTAAAGAGCACTTCTCACATACTTTAGAAAATACTTCTTTTTGAGAAATTCTATAGATTTCTCATAAACTAGAAAATGTATCTATCTCTGATATATCTCACATGATTCAAGAATCTGAGAATCAGTGGAGATTTGAGCACATGGTTATTTTCGAATCTGCCCTGAAGTACGGTAAATTTTGACATTTTGCTTCCAAGTAATCAAGTCATGCTCACTTTTCTTCGGTAAAAATCATAGATTCTTTTTCTTCTGCTACATTATTATAACCTCCAAATAAATATCCAGAATAATCACTTATAGATCAACCATAATTTGTTATATTCTTAATAGCTGAATTACATCATAAAACCTCGCAAAGCTCAAAGAACCTCTCGTATTCCTGGCTTGAGAAATAATTATTCAAAAGCTCTATAGAAACATTAAATCCTCTTCTTTTTAAATCTTTTGCGAAATCTATAACTCTATTAATAGAGTCTCATCAGGATAGAAACTTGTAAACATTTTTTCTTATAGAAAAAATTCAAACATAAAAATTTAAATCAAACCCTCCTTCATCTTTCATCTTTTCAAAAATCTCTAGATGCTCTTCTTTTATTAACTGCCCTTTTTGAGAAAAATTTAATGACAATCAAGTTCATCTAAATTTATCATAAATATGCTCCAAGAATTTAGTTATATCAGGATGCGTAAAAGTATCTCATAATCAAGCTAAATCTATACAGAGGAGCTCATCTATATTTTTGTATAAAAAATCTGTTATTTTATAAAAGTCTTCTTCTTTCATAAAATATTTTTCTTCTAAGTCTTTATTTATACAAGACTTGCACTTTAGAGTACAAAAGGAAGATAGCTCTAACTCTATTGGATACTTCATAGCTTAGATAGATTCTTTACACTCTGATCTTTCTTTTATCTCATTATTTACAAGTTTCTGAAAAAACACTTTGTATGCTTCGTGATCAATCTTGCTTTCTCAATCAATACCTTTAAGAAATGATATAATTTCTTGTTTCGTAATCTTTCATGAATAATATTTCAGAATAGTAGCCAAAAATTTTGTATCAAAATCTGTGTAACAGATTTTATATGTCCCTTTTCCAAAAGCTTCTAATTCACAATAATTATCTCATTGCGCCTCTTTTATAGATTTATCTGCAAATTCAATATTATCAAATTCATAAAACTCTTTTATAAAGTTTTTTACGTTAATATCTCCTTCTATATTTTCACAAGCTTGAACAAGCCAAATAACTTTTTTTGCAGGGTCTCTATGAATAGTATCTCCATATTCTTCTCTACTTAGATTTACTAACCCTATACTTTTCTCATTTCTTGAATTGTATGAAAATGCTTCATTAAATTCTTTTACATCATTGAGAGTTGTAAATTCTTTAAGTACTTTTTCTGTTTCTTCAAGGGAGTTATATCTATCTCATTTTTTAAGGTCTTCTACGGAAATTATTTCTGGCTCTTTTTTTTCTTCTCCTAATGTAAGAGATGAATCACCGAGTATCAACACCTGTTCTCTTCATTGATTTCACACTCCTGAAAAATTTACCATTCATCAATAATATAGAATCCCTAATATGGAACCAGCAAGAATAATTGTTCCTAGAAACAGGTAAGATATATGTAACTTCATAAGAAATAATTAAGAAATAATTCAAGGAAAACCAAATTTATTAAAGGAAAGTTCAGAAATTCAGGAACATTTAGAATCAAATTCACACAGGTCACAACTATCTATTTTTGTATAGCCATCATTATACCCCTCTATTTTCTGGTCTAGAGTATCATATATTTTTTGTTTTTCAATATATTTATTACTCTCTGCGTACTCTCTCAATTTAGATGAGAGTACACAATGTGGAAATCATTGCAATACAAAGTCTTTGTGACTCTTATCTTCTATAAGTTTCACTATCTCTTTTAAAGATGCGATTGCCTTGTCGTAAGGAATTAAGTATGTATCATTTAAAACAAGACCTTCACTTGCAGGATATGTAATCATTATTCTCTTAATAGGAAAGTACAAAAGGAGTTTTATAAGCTTGTACATATGTTTATAATTATAGCTACAAACTACAGTGTTAGTATCAAGCATAAAGTCTCTCAGCCTCTCTTTCCTTATCTTAGAGACATTAGCCATAGTTTTATATATAGAGTCGAAACTTCATTTTTTCTTTGTAATCATATCAGAGATGGGACCAATCCCGTGTACCGAAAGAATCATTCATGTAAGTCATAATGAAACAAGATTCTCAAGATAGGTGTATTTATCTGTTTTAAATCAATTTGTATGAATAAGTATAAATTCATACCCTAATTTCTTTGAAAAGTCTATATAGTATAACAGATTACTATCTAGAGTCGGTTCTCCTCATGAAAATATTACGTGATTACATCCTTCCTTTTTTGCTTGCTTTAAAGTGAATGTAATGTCTTCTTTTGAAAGATTTTTTTCTTTATAAAGATCATTTTCAAAACAAAAACTACATTTATAGTTGCAAATATACGAGAGAAATATTTCTATAGACTTCATTGGTTTTTTATTACCATCGACTTCCATGACTTCCATGACTTCCATGACTTCCATGACTTCCATGACTTCCGTGTCAGGTCATACTTTTATTTATAGCAGAACTTCCACTGTAATGTCCATTTATTATTCAACTTACATGTGCACAGGAAGAGTTATTCGTTACACGTACTGTAACTTTATCTATCAACTTAGGTCATATAGAGGAGGTTCCTGACAAATGAGCTGCAGACACGTTATCTACGGCACCGAGTAATAGACTCCCAGCAGCAATACCTAAAGCATTTTTTTTGCTTATTTTTCAACTCTCATCGGTTAAAAATCACTTTAATTTTTTACGAAACTTGGGAATCTTTCATTTCTTAAGAGATGAACTCATATGATATTTTTATATAAATAAATTATAGCCCTATCCATGATTTGAGAATCTTTGCATCTTCTGGATTATTCCTAAGTTTATCAAAAATGTAATCCAGTACTGCTATCTGCATATCAATTTTCTTGTCCTTTACTAAAGGAACATAAAGGTTTCCTGTAGTTTTAAAATTATGGATAATATCTACTCAAATATATGGCTTATATACATGATCATTATATCCGGGAAGTCCATCAAGACAAGTCGACTGAACAGCTATTTTCGTAACTTCGGCATTCATTATAGCTTCGTATGTTTCTTTTCATGTATCTTTCATATCTGTCATAAGAAAATCCTCTATCCCCATTCTTCCTAACATACGAGACTCGTCTGATGCATACACCTTTCCGTCATAATTGTAAGCAAGGCATCCAATAGCTATACCACTCGGGCTTCGTATATCCATAAAAGACGGATCTTCTGGTGCAAATATCTTTTGAAGGTATACCGATGTAAGTTGCTCTCTAAAGAAGGTTCCTTTTTTATTAATCTCAATAATATAATCCATAGATTTTTTATAAAAATCTATCCATTCTTGCTCACTGTATGAGAGTTTTTCCAGTTCAGAAGCTGCAAATCAATAAGGATTGAGCCATCTTAAAAATATCCCTTCCATTCACAAGTCACAATATGTATCTATAACTTCCTTATAGGCAGGAAGAGTTTTCTTTGTAATAGTAAGAAGAGCTCCTCCTATTCTTAGTGGCTTTCATTTTTCATCATGTAATCCTGCTTCTATATATCTTTCGTTAATTCTCTTAATCCAATATATTACCTTCTTGTAGCTATTCCCTTCTGTATAAGTTCTATTGTAATTATGAACTTCTTCATTCCCGTCAAGAGATGTAGACATTCCAACTTTATGATCTATCAGAAAGTTTAATTTTTCTTCATCCATAGATACAAGGTTTGTGACAAGAGCAAAACTTAGTTGTTTTTTCAAATGTCCTGCCTTTATTTCTGCATATTCAACAACATGTTTTACTACATCCCAATTCACGAGAGATTCTCCTCATTGAAATTCAATCGTTATATTTATAGAGGATGTATAAAAGATAGTATCTACAACCTTTGTTGCTGTTTCTTTAGTCATATCAAATTCTTTCGCAGACATGGGAGCAACTGCTGCATGACAGTACTGACACTTATGATTACATCTAAGAGTTGTTATAATCATATGAAGACTTGGTCCGTAAGCGAGAAATTTATGCTTGTTTGCATACGCTAAGGCGAGTGTTTTTTCATAATTAGGCCCCTTAAAGAAACTTTTTCTATTTAATTCTTGATGTTTTTCGGATTTCTTATCAAGAATATTATGCGTAAATGAATCAAACTCTTCACAGGTAAGAATGGAGAATTCTCCAATATCATTGGTGATAAGATAGTCCTTCTTTCCTAGTTTTTTGAATCGAAAAAACCCTATAGCATCTGTTGAGACCGATTTGATAGAAGTTATGTCCATAATAAATATTTTCTTAAATTAATAGTATAAACCACTCTTATGTTTCAGCGGTTAATGAAAGGCAGTAGTTCATAAATTCAAGAAATATTTCTTGTCCTTGTCTTTCCTCTTCATGTATTATAAGTTCTCATTTCTTATATTCTATTTTTGAGACCTCTGAATAATCCTCTATAGCTCGTTTTAGGAGAGCGATTTCATATATCTCTGAGTCTATTGTATATTTTTGCATTTTCATAAAATATTATTTTTTCTTAAATTTTTTCTTTGCATCTTTTATTGCATCTGGATCAATGGAAATTTTTGTATTCTTCGATTCTGCCTGAGTTTCCTCTTGTATTTCTTTGAGAATATTTTCTATTTCTTCTTCATCTATCTTTAGGTCAGGATCGTTTTCTATCTCTTTTAGTATTTCATCAATGTCTTTATCAAAGTCTATTTGATTTTGCTCCCCATTTTCTCCTGAGTTATCTGTATCCATAGAAACAAAATTCCCTTTATCCAAAGCACTAGAAAGAGCTGTGGTTACTATTTGTTCTCTAATAACTCTATTATCCTTTTCAAGCTTATCCCTAAGGTATACATTAAGAAGCTCATCTGTAAAATCTCATACAATACTTTTAGGAGTATCTTTCACTCCCTCTTTCACCGTAAATTGTAGGACTATATTTTTATCCTTATTATGTTTGAATAGGAAGTACCCTTTATCTAAAAAATTGTATGCTGCCTTGAGTATAATATCTTTACTGAAAACCTGAGTATCTATAGTAAGTTCAAACTGTTTACCCTCCACTATCTCTTTTAAAAATGAATCCATAAAGGAAAATTATTATATAAAAACAGCATTATTATATAAAAAAAATAGAAAGCTCCAAATAAAAACCAGCCCCTTCTTCTTGATAATTTAAGTCTATATATTCTGATTATTTTAAAAGGAAAAAGATTGAAAAAAAGAAATATAATTATACTATGGGTATATTATCATTCTATAAAAATATATGAGAGAAATAAACGTTATATGACATAAAAACCCTGATACTGATTGTACTCTCTCTGCTATCATCATGGCAGATTATTTAAAGAAGAAATGATATACAGCTACTCCATATATCCAATGAACACTCAACAAGGAAACTCTGTATTTAATAGAAAAATATGACATAGTTTCTCCCCAAATACATACATCCCTTCCTACCAGCATAGAAGTATGTCTTGTTGATCACAACGAAGCGTCCCAAGCTCCTGACAATCTCTCAGAGCTTAATGTGACATGGGTAGTTGATCATCATAAAGTAAAGTTTGAAACAGTTCTCCCCCTCTATATGAGGTTTGAACCAATATGCTCAACTGCTTCCATACTTTACAAAATGTATAAAGAGTCCGGCTTTGAAATATCAGTGAAAATAGCTACTCTGATGCTTGCTTGTATTATGTCTGATAGTCTATTGTTCCGTTCCCCAACAACAACAAAAGAGGATATAGAAATATCTAAGGAACTTCAGGAAATAACCTGAATAACTAATCTAGAGTCATTTGCAATGCCCATGTTTGATGCAAAGTCAGACCTATGAGACCTTTCTGCGAAAGAAGTTGTTAAATATGATTACAAGGTATTTCAGATCGGAGATAAAAAATGTGGAGTCGGTACATTGGAAACAACAAATCCTGGTCACGCACTCTGAAGAAAGCGAGAGCTTCTGAGAGCAATGAGAGACATAAGGAATGAAAATAGTCTCGATTTTATCATGCTCTCTGTTGTTGATATTCTTGAGGAGAAAAATACTACCCTCATTCTTGATGGAGAAGATACAAAGATTTTAGAAGACATATTTAATATATCCGTAAGTGGTAATCTTGCAGATTTATGAAGAAGACTCTCTAGAAAAAAACAAATTGCCCCTGACTTAACTGCATATTTTCAATAATGAGTACGTCATCCCTCTGAGTCTACATCTGACGTTTTCAGCCATTTCACAATGGTCATGAAAAGATAGTTTCTCAAATGCTCAAGGACAATATTCAGAATATGATTATTATTGGTTCGACAGAAAATCAAGATGAGAGAAATATATTTTCTGCTGCTTGGAGAAGAGAATCGATCAAAAAAGCATTTCCAGATATAGATATAGAACTTCTCAGAGATACCCCTGATGATACAAAATGGATTTTATCACTCAAGAAACTTCTAGAAAAATCAAACTCCAAAACATACAAGTTTTATTGTGGGGATAAAAAAAATGACTATGCGATACAGGTTATAGAGCAACATAAGGGACTCTTTGAAAATGTACATATAGAAATAGTCGAGATCTCTCGAAAAATTCTCCCCATATCAGCAACGCAAATTCGAGAAGAGCTTGAGAAGTGATGAATAGATAACATAGAGGAGCTCGTTCCTGAAGAAGTTTACAGTCATATCAAAAAAAGAGAAGCTTAAGCTTCTCTTTTTTATTATTTATTATCTTGGGTTATCTTTTAATGTCATAGAGCTTCAACTGAGCAATAGATTTGAGGAGCATATCCTCTGCTTCTATAAACTTCTCCATATCAACTCTGTCTTTTGCATCTTTGAACCTGTCCATGAGATCAAGAGCCTCTTGTTTCGCTCTTTCTGCTGTATTGATATCAAGGTCCTCGATATCAACGAGCATATCACTCATAACCTTTACTTCACTGTTACTAACTTCTACCACTCCACTTCCAATAGCAAAATCGTCACGAATATCCATACCATTTTCATCTTTGTAAATGAGGTACATCGTACTTGGTTTCACAGCTGTTATGAGTGGAGAATGATTATCAAGAATCGTAATCTCTCACATCTGTGTCATAATAGTTGCAGATACAACTGTATCCGAGTGGAATGATTGTCCACCAAATGAGAGTATTTTTAGTTTCATAAATTAAATGCTTAAAAATTTTTATAATATTTTTTTTTTGATTCTTCTCTCATTTTTTCAATATCTTTATTAGTATATTTATCCTTACGGATAAGAAAAAACGTCACTATAAATAAGAAAAACAAGAAAGCTGTAGCTTTTGGAAACATTTCATAATCACGGTAAATATGAGGTGCTGCTTGAACTTGTTCTATAAACATATAGTTGAATATTAATTCATATTTTTCTGGAGATTCCTGCATTCGCAGGAATGACATAACTACTTCGCTACTGTCTCCTTTTTATCTTCTTTCTTCTTTGCTTTTTCGTGAGCTTCTATTACTTGTTCAATAGACTCTTTGTAGAGGAAGAAGTTTTCAGGAACTTCATCGAGTTCTCCGTCTATAATTTTCTTGAACCCTGTAACTGTGTCTGAGAGTTTACAATATACTCCTGGAGTTCCTGTAAACTGTTCTGCTACGAAGAAGGGTTGAGAAAGGAATTTCTGGATTCTTCTTGCTCTTGCTACAGTTGCTTTGTCCTCTTCTGAAAGCTCATCCATACCGAGAATTGCGATGATATCTTGGAGTTCTTTGTATTTTTGAAGGATTCTTTGAACCTCTCTGGCTACAGCGTAGTGTTCTTCTCCAACGATGTTTGGATCAAGAACAGTTGAAGTACTATCAAGTGGATCAACGGCTGGATAGATACCAAGCTCTGCTATCCCTCTGTCAAGTACAACGGTTGAATCGAGATGAGAAAATGTCGTTGCAGGAGCTGGATCTGTTAGATCATCAGCTGGTACATATACTGCTTGAACAGAAGTGATAGAACCATCTTTTGTAGAAGTAATTCTCTCTTGGAGAGCTCCCATATCTGTAGAAAGTGTTGGTTGGTATCCTACTGCTGAAGGGATACGTCCAAGAAGTGCTGATATCTCAGAACCTGCTTGAGTAAAACGAAAGATATTATCGATAAAGAGAAGAACGTCTTTCTTTTCTCTATCTCTGAAATGCTCAGCCATTGTAAGTCCAGTCAAGGCAACTCTTGCTCTTGGTCCTGGAGCTTCATTCATTTGCCCAAATACCATTGCCGTTTTATCTATAACTCCTGATTCTGTCATTTCATGATAGAGGTCATTTCATTCACGAGTTCTCTCTCCAACACCAGCAACAACAGAGTATCCTCCATGTTCACTTGCGATATTATGAATCAGTTCTTGCATGATAACCGTCTTCCCTACACCAGCACCTCCGAAAAGTCCTACTTTCCCTCATTTCAGCATTGGAGCGATAAGGTCTACTACTTTGATACCTGTCTCAAAAAGCTCTGCCTTTGTTGTAAGGTCTTTGAATAATGGAGCTTCCCTATGAATAGGATCATTGTGTTCTGTTTTTGGTTTTTCCAGACCATCAATAGGATCTCCGAGTACATTAAACATACGTCCAAGTACTTTTTCTCCTACAGGAGTTCTAATAGGAGAGTCTGTAGCAACTACATCCATACCTCTTTTGAGTCCGTCTACTGCATTCATAGCTATCGTTCTCACTGTTCCGTCACCCAGTTGTTGTTGTACTTCTAGTACGAGTTTCTCATGATGTCCTTGTACATCGAGTGCGTCATATACAGCTGGTACGTATCCAGCTTCAAATTTTACGTCAACCACCACTCCGATGATTTTTGTTATCTTTCCTTTCATTATAAGAAATTATTAAATAAGTATTAAAATTAAAGTGTTTTTTTCTTCTCTATTTGTTTCTTTTCTGTGTTTTTTACCTCAAGCGCATCTTCTAGTTCTTCTTGTATGTCTACAACTTCTTTCTTTTCTACAAGATAGAACTTATTTCTAAAAAACAGTGTTACAAATGTTACAAAAAACATAACTCCTGCTATACGGTTTGCATATATATCCACTAGATCATCTGAATATATTCAGATGATCTCGAGTATAGCTCATAGGAAAAGTCCTCACAGAAAACATAAAGCAAGATAGTACAATATAAAGAATATTATGTTCAATAATAGTTTTATTGGAAATGGGAGTGTATTCATAAGAGAATAATTAAAGTATATATTTTCATCCATTGCTTTGTTGTTCAGTGCATCAGCCTCTTTGTTCTGTCCTCTTGATATCTAGTTATATGATATTTTGGGTTCCATATATTGTTGTTTTATAAACATTATCCATGTTTATTTGGATAACCCAGTGTACAAACAGATGTTTATCTCACTAGATTTTCCGAATAAATAGGAATGGTAAGGTGTTTATTTTATCTCTTTTTCTATTTGTATTTTTAGGCCTTCATGGTCTTTTTTCTTCTTTTCTTTTTTTGTTACTATTTCTTCTTCAGATGTTGGAATGTAAAAGTATCTTCTCAAAATGACACTGACAACCAAAACCAGAAGTATTATAAATACTTGTATCTTTGCAAAAATTGGATTGTTTGCGTCAAGCACTTCCCCACCAAATACTTGTAGGAAGAGAGGAAAAATAAATGAAAATGCTACAGAAGCCACCAATACATATACAATAAAGAGAACGATATTTAGTATCACTTTGAAAACGATAGGTAGGTCTTTCATATAGAGCGAAAATTAAATAATAAACTCTTTTACTATATTCTATTTTTTGTTTTTGTAAATGTGTTCTCTGGTTTCTACATATCCTTTAGCGCCTCTACTCCTGAAGTTATCTCCGATACCTCTTTGGTAATCATCGCTTGTCTTGCTTTGTTGTACTTCAGTGTTAGTTCAAACGCTATTTTTGCTGCATTATCTTTTGCACTCTTCATCGCTATCATTCTCGACGAATGCTCTGATGCCTTTGCTTCAAGCAAGATATCATGCATCATCATAGAAAGAATAATAGGAAGTACTTCTTCTACGAGAGACTCCACACTTGGTTCTATATCATATCCGAAAAGTCATTTTCCAGATTCTTCAAGATCTTCTCCAACTATATCTTCAAGATATTTTTTTATATCTACTGCTTTTATAGGGAGAAATTCTCTCGCTACAGGAACTTGACTAAGTGTATTTATATAATATTCATAAAAAATAACTACTTTCTTATATTCTCACGAAAAGAATTCCTCTATAATGGCTCTTGTGATATCTTTTGCAAAGATACTGTCAAAATTATCTGAAAAAGTCGTTGAATAATCAGCTACCAGTTTATTCCCTGTTTTTGCAGCAAACTGAGCTCCTTTTTTCCCCAGTGCGATATAGTCGAGGTCTTCCCCCGTTTCTTTTACATATTCATTAATCTTTTTCAAGACGTTGATATTATACCCTCCACAAAGTCCTTTGTTTGAAGTAACTACAACAGCAAGAGTCTTTTCTCCTTTTCCACTATGAAAAAATGGAAAGTCCTCCATAAATTTCTCAATACGATGAAATATCTTGAGCATCTCTCTCACGAATTCTTTTTTCTCCAGAGCAAGGTCTTGAGCTTTCTTCATCTTCACTGTAGAGATAAGCTCCATTGCTTTGGTGATCTTTCCCGTATTTTTAATACTTGAGATCTTACGTTTTATTTCTTTTGCGTTAGCCATTTTTTCTTAAGTAAAAATACTATTTGTTGAGTTCCACTACTTTCTCTATTACTTTGATGAGTTTCTTTTCTGTGTCATCGTTTACTACTTTTTCTGATTTGATAGATTCAAGAGCTGTTTTTTCTTCATCGAGTGCTGTATAGAAATCACTTTCAAATTTTTGCATCTTATCAACGGAAAGTACATCGAGGTATCCTTTCCCACCAGCGTAGAGAAGAGCTACTTGTTTTTCTACTGGTACTGGAGAATATACGTCTTGTTTGAGTATTTCTACCATACGTTCTCCTCTATCAAGCTGAGCCTTAGTTGCTGGGTCGAGGTCTGAAGAAAACTGCGAAAATGCTGCAAGTTCTCTGTACTGAGCAAGATCGAGTTTGAGTGTTCCAGATATCTTTTTCATCGCTTTTACTTGAGCTGAACCTCATACTCTTGAAACAGAAAGTCCTACAGATATAGCTGGCTTGAGTCCTGAGTTGAAGAGATCTGAGTCAAGAAATATCTGACCATCAGTAATAGAGATAACGTTGGTAGGGATATATGCTGATACGTCGCCTGCTTGTGTTTCAATAATAGGAAGTGCCGTCATAGAACCTCCTCCGAGTTCGTCTGAGAGTTTTGCTGACCTTTCCAAAAGTCTTGAGTGAAGGTAAAAAACATCTCCAGGATACGCTTCGCGACCTGGTGGACGTCTGAGAAGAAGTGACATCTCTCTGTAAGCTACCGCTTGTTTTGAGAGGTCATCATAGGTAATAAGTGCATGTTGTCCGTTGAACATGAAGTATTCAGCTATCGCACATCCAGTATAAGCTGAAAGATATTGCATTGCTGCAGGTGTAGATGAACCTGCTGAGACAACAACGGTATAATCCATTGCTCCTCTTCTTCTCAGTTCTTCAACGATTCTTGCAACTTTTCCTTCTTTCTGACCAATAGCAACATAGACACAGATAACCCCTTGTCCTTTCTGGTTCAGAATTGCATCAATAGCTACCTGTGTTTTTCCTGTTTGTCTATCACCGATAATAAGTTCTCTTTGACCTCTTCCAATTGGAACGAGTGCGTCGATAGCTTTGATACCTGTTTCCATAGGTTCGTGAACCGATTTTCTATCCATTACTCCTGAAGCAATTCTTTCTATCGGATAGAATTCATCTTCTTTGATTTCTCCAAGACCATCAATTGGTCTTCCAAGAGCATCTACTACTCTTCCTATCATATTTTTTCCAACAGGAACTTCAAGGGTTTTTCCTGTTGCTGTTGCTATTTCTCCTTCCTTGAGTCTATTAAACCCAGAAAGTATAACAATACCAACAAAGTGTTCTTCTAGATTGAGAGCAAATCCTATTGCTCCTGATTCAAACTCTACAATTTCATTATAAGAAACTCCTGTAAGTCCTGATACTTTTGCAACCCCATCACCGAGGTAAAAAACCTCTCCTGTACTTTCTACTTGAGGGTTCGTATCTGCTGAATCAATACGTGATTCTATATCACTTATGATACTCTGTAATACATCTTGAGACATTTGCCTATTAATTAAATGAATAAAATTTTGTCTATTTTCTCAAAAGCCTTTCAACTTTACTAAAACTCATATCTACCATAGCATCATCTTTGAATACTTTCATACCTCAAAGAATACTTTCTTTTTTTATAAATACTATTTCCTCCCTGCTTGGTTCAATCGAAAACACTTTTTTGTAAACAGTTTTTGCTGTTTCAAAAGCACTATCTTTACTCACAGATGGAAAATACTCAACCTGAAGAAGAGAGACTCCTTCAAGATTTCTATGAAATAAAGCCCTTCCTCTCTGTCCCAGTTTTTTTGTCATATCTTTATATAATTTTAACTGAGTCAAAAGTTCTTTGAGTTCTTTTATGTTGAGTCCTTCGATTCCTTTCATAGTATTATTTTATAGATTGTATTTCTTTTTCCAGATACTCTCTCGTATGCTTCTCATCACCAAAAAGTTTTGAGTTCATTCTGAGTATCAAATCTATTACTCCACTTTTGAGTGAGTTCATCATAGAAAGCCTTTCTTTTTCTATTTCCATTTTTGAAGAATCTACAAGAGTTTTTGCATCAGCTTCTGCTTTTACAATAATCTCTTCTCTCTTAGCTTTTCCCAAAGATTCTAGCTCAGAAACGATACTATCTCCTTTGTTTCTTGCCTTTTTGAGAATTTCTTCTTTTTTCTTTTCAGCATCTGAAACCAGTTTATCTATATTTTTATAATCTGCTTCAAGTTTTTCTTGTTTCTCTTCCCACTGATCAAGATACTCCAAATATGGTTTGAAGATAAATTTATTGAGAACATAGATAACAAGAGCCAGTATTATAAACTGTATAATAAATGTTGGTATCGTCACAAATTCGTTCATATTTTCTGTTGTAGTAATAAAGTTGCAAGGCTCTTAATTTTTAATCTTGAGAAATTTTTCTCAATTCCGAAAAGCTCAATATTCTTTCAATTCAGTTTGAAATCAAGAAATAATTTTTAAGCGAAGAGTTCAAGGAAGTTCCAAATTTTCTGAACTAAGCGTACAAATGTACGTGTGAGAGGAAATATTTGAGAACTGACGAAGAAATCTGACACTTAAAAGTTATTTCTTACATTGCGAATCAGATGATGAAAGAGATAACAAGTGCATATATCGCAACTGCTTCTGCAAACGCAATAGTTAGGATAGTAAGTCCTTGTATTTTTCCTGATGCATCTGGGTTTCTCCCCATAGCTTCAAGAGCTCCTTTCCCGATAAGACCTACTCCTATTCCAGGACCAATAGCACCAAATCCAATAGCGATTGCCATTGCAAGCATTTTCATTCCTTCAGTTTCCATAAAGTGTATGTTAATATATAAAAAATAAAATTGAGAAGAAGAAAGAATTTTTCTTCTTCATGATCTTACTTTTTAATGATGTGCTTCCCCTGCTTGTTTGAAGTAGGCAACCATGAGACTTGAGAACACTATCGCTTGTACAAAGGCTACAAATACTTCAAAGAACCAAAATGGAAGAGTCAGTATTCTCCCCACTTCAAGCAAACTCGAGCTTACCGTAGCAAGGAGGAATCATATCACTCCAAGAAGAACGATTCCTGCGAAGATATTTCCAAAGAGTCTCAGAGAAAGTGACATCAGCGTCGCTGGAAGTCCGATAAGATGAAGCCATCCAATAGGAACGTTGATGATTTTCTCAGTGAGGTTATTTCCAGAGTAATTAAACAAATATCCCTTGAGTGTCTTTACTCCACCATGACTTCTCACCTGAACAAAGAGAAGTGTATAGAGTGTGATAAGAGATAGTACCAGAGTAGTATTGATATCACTATGCATCGGTCTGAGTACCTTGAGGATTCCTCCATGAACTGAGGTTCCTAACCAGTCTATAATGAGTCCAAAGAGATTCCCAAAAAGAATGATAAAAAATACTCCTACTATCAACCCATAAAACTCTCTTGCCATCTTTTTTTCACCAAAGCCATCTCTGAGAAATCCATCAAAATATTTTACGAGTGTGAGAAAAAAGAGTTTGAGTTTGCTTTTTTTGTTTGATTTAAGAGCCCTGTTTCACATGATAGATACTACAAGAACCATTAAAAAGAATACAAAAGTGGTAATAGTTGTATTTGAGATAAACCCATACACGGATTCTCCCTGAATCTTTGGAATATGTGGCCCCTGATGTTCTTCTGCGTGTGTTTCTACTTCGTGAATATCTTCAGCAGCTATTTTTGTTGTAGTATGTTCTGTAACAATGTCTTGCATAGTTTACAATCTCTTAATTATTTTTTAACTTCCTTTATTTTTTCGAATTCTGCTTGAGCTTTCTTCATGTAAATTATCATAAAGAAAATTAGCGGTATGATTGACAGAACGATAAAAATAATCTTCATCCTGACTTCATAATTCAAAAGCGAATCGAGTATATGTCAAACGGCTAGAAATGCAAATAAATTTCCAAAAATTATAGCAAGCATGAAAAGTGATTTTTTGAGCATAAAAAAATACTGTGAAATAAGGTATTTACAGCATTATATGGAATATATAATTTTAGGAAACTATTTTATCTCCTTCAGTTCCTTCTCTATAAACTCTTCATTTGCCTGAGCTCCTGAAAATACTTTTTCATTGATTCTGAGCGATACATCTATTATCTTTTTCTTCATTTCTGAAAGCATAGAAAGACGTTCCTTTTCTACATCTCTTTTTCCTGAGTCTAGAATTTGCATAGCATCGTGGTGAGCTTTCTTGCGAATTTTTTCAGCTTTAAGACGAGCAATATGCTCCGAATCAGACATAAAATCTTGAGCCTTTTTTCTGGCTGCTTCAAGTATTTTCTTTTCTTCAGCTGTTGCTTTTGCTATCATCGCTTCATAATCTGCATCAATATGCTCAAGCTTCTCAACCAGTTCCCTCCTCTCAAAGATAAGCTTGTTCAGTCTCTTTGCGAGAAATCTGTGGAACAAGAAAAAGAGTATCCCAAAGTTGATGATTTGCGCGATGATGAGTGATATATCTATTGTTTCCATAGTTTTTTATTTTAAAGATGTGTTCTACCCAAGAAGTTGAAATGCAATAATCAATCCATAAATAGCAATTGTCTCGATAAGAGCGAGAAAAAGAACCATGAATTGCATTACCTGACCTTTGTTTCTTGGATTTCTATTTACTGATTCAAGTGAATGAGAAACGAGTTTTCATTGTCCATACCCTGCTCCCATACCTGTCAGACCAATTGCGAGTCCTGCTGCAATAGCATTTGCTGGGTCAATAGTATCCGCAACTGCCATAATTTTGAAAGCGACAACCAGTGCGTAGATAGCAGCTGATTCAACCAGTGCAATTCCAAGAATTGTGTACACCATAAGTGTTGAAGAGAGTTTTGGGTTTCTTCCAAGTATATCAACCGAAGTATGAGCAAGGTTTGATTGACCAAGTGCCACTCCTACACCAGCAAGACCAATTGCGAGCCCTGCTCAGATAACTGCGAGATTCATTTCCATAATAACAAAATTAGTAAATTAAATATATTTTATGCTTCCTGAGCCTGTATCGGTTCTGTTGCTTTTATAAAAATAGCGACCAAGAGCGGAAATACCATTGCTTGTATACAAGCAACCAATATCTCCTGGAGATAGATAATTACCGGTATAACAATCGGGAGTTTCCATCAACCAATGAACATTGTAAGTTCCTCACTCATCGCAGACATAGCAACAACGAGCGTTCCGAGAAGAACGGTTCCAGAAGTCATATTTCCAAACAAACGAAAAGAGAGAGATATAACTTTTGCAAACAGTCCTACCATTTCTAGTACTCCTAAAAAGAGAGAAACCACGATATCAAAAAATTTCATCACTGCAGAAAGTGGATAATAGATGTATGATTTCATCTTTCCTCTTTCTAGAGTTATGTATCATTTTCCAAAAATAGGAAAATAATCATACAAGAATCCTTTTGTCCCAGCGAAAGAAAACTGTACATACACCAGAATCAGTATACTCACACTCGCAAGAGCCAAGTTAAAATTCAAATCTGAACTCGGAGACTTAATGTAGTGCTCGAGTATAAACTTTCATGAGTCATTCATCCCAAAAATTGGAGCTAGTATCTCGAGAATCACTCCAAACATATTTGCAATAAATATCACAAAAAAGAGTATCACGATATACGTCTTTATCCACTTCTTAGAAGTCTTTCCCAATATACTTTCATAAAACTCATATACTTTTTCATAGAGGAGATCAAACCCAATAGATACGTATGACTTCGGAGTATATTTGAGTGTCAGGGCAATTATCACGATACCTACAAATATACTAAAAACTCCTAAAAAACTGGCCAAGTCATAGCCTGAAAGTATTTGGAGAATGAGGTCTTTGGATATCACTGAGACAATGCTTATAAAGTATACATATATAAGCGTATCACATAGTCTCTATATTCGCAAAGAAAGTCCTCTTCTTTTTTATGTTTTCTTTTTTTTTGCGTATTTTTTCAAAATACACTATCATTGATAGTATATATTTATATCTCTACATACAAAAATATGTTCAATCTCTGAAAAACATCTCTCTACGATCTCCAGATTTTTGCTGGAATCGAAAAAGAAATAGTTGATGAAATAGTTGCAGGATGCCCAAATGAACTCTTTAAAAAAGGCGAAATTATCATGGAACAAGGAGACACTCCCGATGGAAAGGGGTACATTATCCGTTCAGGAACAGTAAAGGTAGAGGTAAATAACGAGGAAGTCTCTACTCTCGAGCAAGGGGAATTCTTTGGAGAAATAGCTCTTCTCAATGAAGAGGAAAGAAGAGCTACTATCACCGCAACCAAAGACCTTGAAACAATTGTTCTCTCTCAGGATGATATTTTCACGATGATAGAAAACGATGAAAATAATATCAACAAAGAAATTATGAGACGTATGGAGGAGAATCTAGAGAATGAGTAACACTCTCCTTTCATTCATAAAAAAGTCTATTTATATTTAAATAGACTTTTTTATTTGACTCTCTTATCTTCTTAAATATATTCTCATATATATTAAAATAATATAATATATTAATATGTATAAACAGATGCTTTGAAAGATATCACAAGTCAGTGATATCATGAGTATCCTTTCTCATGAGAAACGTCTCGGGATGCTTTGTCTGATTTCTGAGAAGGAACGAAATATAAGTGAACTGACAGACCTATTAGGTATATCCCAATCTCTTACTTCTCAATTCGCTCTGAAGATGAGGGATCAAGGAATTCTTAAAAGTAGGAAAGAAGGAAAAGAGGT
>JAMOOA010000016.1 GCA_027066255.1 Candidatus Altimarinota bacterium
CCCTCTTCTTGCTACAGCTATTTCTAGCTATGGTTTCTTCTTTCTTGAAAAAGTAAAATTTCGACTCATGCTCCTATTTATATCATCCCTCCGGTTTACCTACCATCTAGGAACAGGGTCAATTAGTGGTTTGGTAAATGAAATTATCATGAGTACAACGCTCTGTATATCTATGTACCATTTCTTCTATGGAGAAGAAAGGAGAAGATATCTCAAGGAGCGCATCAAAAATATACTCAAAAAGAGACCTCATAGACCCGATTTTGGGAGATTTATATTTCTGAGAGATAAAGATAGATTTAAATAGTATCTTTTCCTCTGTAAAAACATCTTCATTATTTGACAATATGTATTTATTATGTTTTAATTTATTTAGTAAATATTTCTTAGGATACAAATACGTATATGATAATTGAAATGATGTACTCAGTAATGGAGGTTTTTCTTAGAGATCCTGTTACACAGATTACCGGAGTAATGGGGATGTTTATCATTATCCTCGCTCTTGCTCAAAAAGATGACAAGGTTACAATAGAGCTACTACTTCTTGCAAACTTGTTTTGGGGGGCTCATTTTCTTCTCTTGGGAGTTCATGCATGATTTGTTGCTGTGATTATCTCTATGGCAAGAGGAGTGCTCTCTCTCAAGTTCAAGAGAAGTAAGAAAATATTTTGGGGAATTGTTATTGTTTCAGTGATCATGGGTGCAGTTACCTACCAATGAATAATATCGCTCTTTCCTGTTGTTACCTCTATTATAGGAGCTTATGGTTTTTTCTTTTTAGAAAAGATAAAGCTGAGAATACTTATGATGAGCACTTCTATTCTTTGGCTCTTCTATGACATAGCTGTTGGTTCTATTGGTGGTATTGCAAATGAGTTCTTTGTGCAGATAACTCTTATCATAACTATCTATAGGCTTGCGCATGTCGATGGGAATAAGTTCTACTTTTCAGAGAAAGTTTCACATATCCTTTTCAAAAAGAGAATATTTGATTATGATAGGTTTGTTTTCTTAAAAGATACAAAACAAAAACTAACACAACAACTATGAAACGTCTTCCAAAACTTCTTCAAGAAAGACTTGAAATGATATACTCAAAACCAGATCTCAAGATTCTCGAAAATGGTTTCAAGACTCAAAAAAGAAAAACAAGCTTCAGAGTCAATTATATCAAAAGTAATGATACAGAAGTAACTGATTGCCTCAATATATGAAAAATAGCATTTACAAAACTTCCTTTTCCAGAAGGAGCTTTTGTTCTCGATACTGATATAGAGTCTACCCTTTGGAAGCTTCCTATCTATAAACACGGAAAGATATATCTTCAAGGAGTGAGCTCCCAGATACCAGTAAACTTTCTCGATATACAGTCGTGAGATAGAGTCCTTGATGTTACAGCTGCTCCATGAGGAAAAACAAGTCAAATGAGTCACTGAGTATGAGAAGACGGAAGCGTTATAGCATGTGAACGTTCTCTGGTTCGTCATGAGAAGATGATATACAACCTCAAGAAACTCGGGTGTAGTAATGTGAAGCCACATCATCTCGATGCTAGAAAACTTACTTGAATATACAAAGAAGAAGAGTTCGATAGTGTGCTGCTTGATGCTCCCTGCAGTTCTGAAGGATCTATCAATCTCGAGATCTCCAAAACATACTCTGGATGGGATATTCTCCATATCAAGAAGAATTATTCTATTCAAAAAAATATTTTCATCTCCATTGCTCCTCTTCTAAAAAAATGAGGGACTTTTATATACTCCACTTGTACAATCGCTCCAGAAGAAAATGAAGGTTTTGTACACTTCGTACTCTGTAACTTTCCAGAATACGAACTCGTAGATATACCAGAGTTTGAAATCCCATGAGTACATGTTAGACCATGACTCACGAGTTTTGGAAAAAATATTTACAAAAAAGAGAGTAAAAAATGTGTTCGTATACTCCCTTCCCCAGAAACTGAGTGATTCTTTATTGCGAGGTTTAGGAAAAAAGAAGCATAGTTTTACTCGTTCTAAAAAAGCTATGAATAAAATCATTTATTCATAGCTTTTTTAGAATCTTGGAGAAAATAGACTAGTTATTAAACTTAAACAACATTACGTCTCCATCTTGAACAATATAGTCTTTTCCTTCGAGTCTAACATTCCCTACCTCACGAGCTTTTGACCATCATCCTTGTTCGATAATATCTGCTGCTGCCACGACATCTGCTTTGATAAATCATTTTTCGAAATCTGTATGTATGACTCCAGCTGCCTGAGGAGCTGTCGCTCACTTCTTTACCGTCCAGGCTCTCACCTCTTGTTCTCCTGCAGTAAAATAATACTGTAGTCCTAGTGCGTCATAACTGGCTTTTATGAGATTATCTAGTCCTGTAGAAACCAGTCCCATGTCATCAAGGAACTCTTTCTTCTCTTCTCATGTCATTTCTATCATGTCTTCCTCCAGTTTTGCGCAGATAGGAACTACTTGGGTATTCTTATCACTCACTCCAATACGTTCTTTGAGTTCTGGTGATGTTGCATCCATCATATCCTCAGAAACATTACACGCGTATACAAACTGCTTGTTAGTCAAAAGGTGGCTATCTATCAAGTGTTCTTTTTCATCCTCTGTAAATTCCATTGATGAAACAAGGCTTCCAGCCTCAAGTCATTCAAGAGCCTTCTCGAGGGTTTGAAGTTTCTCAGCGATATCTTTATCATTTCTTGCTTTCTTTGCGTCAGAAGCGATTCTCTTGGTGAGTGTTTCTATATCTGCGATGATGAGTTCTGCATTGATAACTTCTATATCTTCTTTTGGGTTCACTGTTCCATGTACATGAACGATATCATTATCTTCAAATATACGCACTACTTGAAGTATTGCGTCAGCTTCACGGATATTTGCAAGAAATTTATTCCCCATTCATTCTCCTTCACTTGCTCACTTCACGATACCTGCAATGTCTATAAACTCACAATTTGCAGGAATGGTCTTTGCTCCATTTACAGCCTCGCGAATCTTCTCAAGACGGGGGTCATTCACATTTACTATACCAACGTTTGGTTCAATAGTACAAAACGGGAAGTTCTGTGCGTCTGCTCCATAATTGTTTGTCAGAGCATTAAAGAGTGTAGATTTTCCCACGTTTGGAAGTCCAACGATACCGATTTTCATAATGATTATTTTTGAGTGATTAAACGTGTGAGAGTATAGTGAAAAAGAGAAGAAAAGAAAAGTTATTATGTTGTTTTTAAGTGCTCTACAACTTGTCTTAGTACGTCATCTATAATATACATCACTGCAAATTCATCAACTTTCTTACTTTGTGTACTTTGTATACTGAATATCGCTTCTAGTATTGGTTCATTAAGTTTGTTTATTTCTTCTCTAAGTTTTCCCATGAGAGCATCAAAATCCTTTTCTCATTCTAGATAACTATTTCAATTTGGTACGTCTATATCTTCTTCTAATTCTAACGCTACTGTATGAATTTTTTCCCAAAAATTTTTGATGAGAGTTTTTGATAACTCTTTCTCTCTTGCAAGTTGAGCAATGGATTCTAATACTTGATTCCATCTTTTTTTATCAAGAGCAGGTACTCTATTTTTCTTCTTCGCTACTCCTACTTTTAATACTACTTCTAACCTTTTGAGAAGTAAATCAAAAAGTTCTTTTTGACAATCATCTAATGGGTATATTTTTTTTGCTAAATTATTCATTTTTATTTTTTTATTTCTGAGTACGGCATACCTCTTCCTGTCCTTTCTCAGCACGTTTTTTTGCTTTTACTAGAATCAATAGAATATAAAAATCATTTGGCTTTTACAGCACACCATACCTCAACCATGAGTAGTCCATCTAGCACATACATATTCAAAATATCATCATTGTTTCATAACTTTAAAAACTGAGACAACCACTTTGTATTTTTAAAATTAACACTTCTTAAAAAATTATGAGTTCGTTTATTGTTGATTTCTTCTATCTTTAAAGGTTCTTCATCCTTAGAAATCCACCCTTTTGTTTTAACATCTTCTATTATAGTCGTATCATACGCTGTTACTAATTCGCATACTATATCATCTCCTTCTTTATATATTTTTACAATTCTTCCCTCTCACACTTTTATGACAAGAGAATCTGTATAAGCAATCCAGTTCCTATACTCT
>JAMOOA010000017.1 GCA_027066255.1 Candidatus Altimarinota bacterium
ACAACCTGAATTGGTAGAGAAAACACTCCATGATAAAGTCATCAAATGAGTGAGTGTTCCAGAAATACAGAAACTTGATACTCAGAGGCTGAAACTTCAGAAAGAATTAGAGACTCTTCGTGCTGAGAGAAATGAATTATCAGCAAGTATGAAGTGAGGAAAGCCAAGTCCAGAAGTACTAAAAAAAGCAAAGGCTATCAAGGAAAACATTCAAACTTTAGAGAAAGAGTATGGAACAGTAGAAGAGGATTTTTATGCGCTTTTTAAACGTATCCCAAACATCGCAACAGATGACACTCCTGTATGACTCACAGAAGATGACAACGTTGTTGTGAAGGAGTGGGGAACAAAACCAGAGTTTGACTTCAAACCAAAGAATCACTATGAAATCGCGGAGATACATGATTGGATAGATAAAGAACGCGCAGCAAAAGTATCAGGAGCGAGGTTTGCCTATCTCAAAGGGGATCTTGTGAGATTACAATTTGCTCTTATATCTTGGGTGATGGATACACTGAGTGATGAAACAGTACTCAAGAGTATTATAAATGAACATAAACTGAGTATCACTTCAAAACCATTTACTCCAGTACTTCCACCACACATGATTCGTACAGCTCCATATGAGGCTATGGATAGACTCGAACCAAGTGAAGATAGATATAAGATAGAAGGGGAAGACCTCTGGCTCCAGTGATCAGCTGAACATGTTTTAGGTTCTATGTATCAAAACGAGATATTTGCAGAAGCAGATCTCCCTATTAGATACCTTTGATACGCTACAAGTTTCCGTAAAGAAGCAGGAACATATGGAAAAGATATGGAAGGAATTATTCGTATGCATCAGTTTGATAAACTGGAGATGGAGTCATTCTCTCTTGGAGAAACAGCTCACGATGAACATCTGTTATTCTCAGGTATTCAAGAATACCTTATGCAGCAACTTCAGATTCCATACAGAAAACTTCAAAAATGCACATTTGATATCGGAAAACCAAATGCTAAGGGGTCAGATATAGATGCTTGGCTTCCAGGACAAGGACAATACAAAGAAACTCATACAGCGGACTATATGACCGACTATCAGTCACGTAGACTCAAGACACGTGTCAAAAGGGACTCAGGAGACACAGAGCTTGTTCATACAAATGATGCAACAGCCTTTGCTTGTGGAAGAGCGATGGTAGCTATTATGGAAAACTATCAAACAATCGATGGAAAAGTAAATATTCCAGAAGTCCTTCAAGGATACATGTGAGGAAAGAAACAGATAGGGGAAAACATAGTTTTTTAGACTATTTCACACAAAAATCAAGTACGAAAGTCCTTGGTTTTTTGTTTTTGAGACATATGTATGGTATAATTTTTGTATATTAGCTTCTAAAGTATTTGAAACGTGCTACTTCTTTCAACAGCAAGCCTTACGGGGTACGGACTTCATAGAGTTTTTGAATTTGCAAAAAAATCAGGCTTTACTGGTATAGATATAGCCCTGTGAACTATAAATTACGATCTGTGGGATAGTGACTATATCAAGTCACTCAGTAATGAATTCAAGATACCCGTTTTGAGTCTAACAGCTCCTGCAAAAGGATTGAATAAAAAGAAAGTAGACAGAATCGTTTCTATTGCAACAGAGCTCGGAGTTCAAGTCATTACTTTTTCTCCTCCTCATATTACCGATAAAGATACCTCATGGTTTTCAGGATACCTTCCAAAGATTAAACGTGATACTCGCTTGAGTATTGCGATTCAGAATGTTGCACCAAAGTTTATGTTCTTTGTTATTCCTGAATATAAGAACTCAACATTTACTCAAATTAAAAAAATTACATGAGATACTACTCTTGATATACTTTGAGTTGATAGTGGATCGAGTATGGATATCCTCAAGGCTCAGAAAATGTTAGGGAGTTCTATCAAAAATGTATTCTTTAGTGATAGACATGGTATCAAAAAGGGTATTCTTCCAGGAAGCTCAGGGGGAGGGATATCATATCTTCCTCTAGAGAGTTTTCTTATGAAACTCAAAACTTCAGGATATGGGGGATATATAACTCTGAGAGTAAATCCAAAAGCTCTTGGAGTAGGAAATAGCGAGAGAGTTCTTCAAAATCTTGAATATATGAAGAACTATTATGAAAAACATTTCGTGAATTTTGGAAAATAGTCAAATTATATAAAAAAATGATATACTGAGAAAGTATATCATTTTTTTACTATTCTACTTTTGCTTGTTCCAGCTTTTCTCGTCATTCCTTGTATGCGAAGTACCATGCAGCATTGGTAAAGACCTCAAGAACAGCTGTCATATAACCAATAAAACCAATAAAGATGATAAAAAGGGCTCATATTACAACCATCGCAATAGTGAGAAAGACACTAGAGGTAATAAAACTCACGGTTCCAACAACTAATAGAGGGAAGGCAAGGAATATGATAAAATTAAATATTACTCGTATATTTAGAATAAACATCATAACATAGAGCCTGAGAGTTGTTTTAAGGTTTAAGAGAGCTATTTTTGAAGATACTCCTATTGCTTGAAAAACTGTTTTATTTTGAAGAACTATCTCAAACTTTGCGTAGGAAACAAGAGTGTTGATGACGATAGAAAATATGAAAGCAATAAAAAACACGGTTATCATGTAACTCATATACTCAACCCCAAAGAAACGTACAGCAAAGAGAAATGCATTTATTAGACTCATGAATTTGAACATACTAAAAATATTGTTGTGTTCGAACATTGGGTAGAAACGAAAGACTCCAAAACCAAGAGAGTCAGAGATACTTACCTTATTCCCGTGTACTTTTTCATCTATATATCGTATCAGTGATGATTCAAATATAGGAGCACTAATGAAGTAGAATACTATAAATATAACAACACTGACTATGACTTCTGTCACATACTGAGAATGGAGAAAGTTTAGAATCACTTCAAGAGCTTCTTCTTTTTTTCATAGTATTATAACATAGGTATAGATACTTTGATATACCAGAAGTAGGCTCATAAAAACAATGGAAACAAGTCCTGGAAAGAAATAAAACCTCTTCACTTTTGCATCATGCTTTATGAGTTGAAGTGCTGGAAGGATGATGTTTTCTTGAAATGATAAAGGGGACATCTTTTTTATAAAAAAGAATTAAAAACAAATTTCCAGAAGTCAGAGAATCATTTCTCTGACGTAGATATGATCTTCTTTTTTGTAAGGTAGGACTTCTGTAAAGGATCAAACCTGTGTATTGTATCAACAATAGAATCAGGAAGAGAGAATCCTTGAAGGTTTTTATCTACAAGAAGATGTATTTTAGGAGTATAGAGAACTTTGAGAGTAGAGGATTTTTCGAGTATATCAAGTATCTTGTTCTCGAGTTCATCTTTTTTTGTATTTGTTAGATTATTTGATTTGAGTTCTTCCAAGAGTATATCGAGTCAGAGTTGTTTAAAGTTTGAAAAGTTGTACCCATTTTTTACTTGGCTTGAGTGGAAGTAGGGAAAGATATTTGAATCAAAATACCCAAGGTTTATCCCAATTAGAAGAACATCATAGGACAATGATTCACTCCTAAGACCACGAGTAATCTCCGCAAGAGAGAGGGGAATAAGTTCAACAAATACCCCTATAGATTCTAGTTGTTCCTTTATTTTTAAGGCTGCAATATCAATACTCTTATCAGTGTTTACATACACAAGCTGGATTTTGAAAGCTTCTCCATCAAGGGTATAGTAGAACCTTTCATCTAAGTTTTCAAGGGAAGAAATATCTATATTTACCTCTGATTCTTTCTCTTGAGGCTCTTTTTTTGTTTCTTCTTTTTCTTCTAATGAATCTTGCTCAAGCGTTTCTGTCTGAATATCAGTAGGTGTATCTGTAAAGAAAGTATCTTCTATCTTCTGAAGTTTTTCTTCATCCTTTTCGTATATATATATTACCTCTTCTTGAAATTCTTTTATTCCTTCTTTTTCAAAGGATATCTTATAAATATTTTCTCACTTTTTAAGAGTATCATATCATTCAAGGAGCCTGTAGTAAAAGTACTCATCCTCGGCTTCGTATCACTGGAGTTTGTACTCTCCTATATAAACAGCTTCGACTCCTTCAGAAACTTTTCATTTCAGGAGAACATTATCTTCAGAGAT
>JAMOOA010000018.1 GCA_027066255.1 Candidatus Altimarinota bacterium
CAGAGGAATCTATATTATTTATCCATTCCATATCAAGTATAACACAACGAATTTTCTTTTTTGAAGATATATAATCCAGTATTTCTGATTCAAAAAATCCTGCGTTTGCAAAATACAAAGACCCATCGAATCTATAAACACTTATATCTTTACTTGTTTGTAATCAAAATAAATCTATATCTCTATATGTTCCATCTTTATAAAGTGCTACTTCTGTAACTTTTGGTCTCATTGACCTATATATAAAAAGAATAAGTGATAATAAAACTCATATAAGGATTCATTTATCTATATCTGGTACAAATCAAAGAGTCAAAAAGAAAGTTGTAAAACCAATTATACCATCATGCTTTTCTATCTTCCAAGATTTAATAAGTGGCTTAAAGCGAATCATATGTAGCACTGCAACTATGATAATAGCTGCAAGTGTTGCTGTTGGTATGTAATAGAGTACAGGGGTGAAAAATAACAGCGTTCCTCATACCATTAAACCTGTTACTATCGAAGAAAGTCCCGTCTTGGCTCAGGCCTTTAGATTGACAGCTGTCTTGGAAAATGACCCGGCTACCCCGTATCATCCAAAGAAACTAGAGGTTATGTTTGCAAGTCATTGTCATATAAGTTCCCTATTGGCTGAAACCCTTTGTTTTGTTTTGTAAGACACAAACTTTGCTACAGATATAGATTCTGTAAATCCTATGAGCCCTATGATTATAGAGAACACCCAAAGTTTAAATATTTCATAAAAACTTAACTGAAACGTAAAATCACTAGATAGGGGATTAAAGAAACCAGGAAGCTGAGATGGTATAGATCATATTATAGATCATCCATAATTTTCATGAAATCATATTATATAAGAAACAGTTATCGAAAGAAGGAGAACTATTAAAATTCTTGGAAGTTTTGGGAAAAACTTTCAGGATAATAGGAGAAAAATTATAGAGAATAAGCCAAATGTAAATGTCAATATATCAGTATTTGACGATATAGAGTATAGTAAATTTACAATATAATGAATATAAGTAGATCATTTATCGACACTCACTCCAAATATTTTTGATATTTGAGAAGTGATGGTTACTATAGCGACAGCGTTTGTGAATCAGACAATTACAGGATGAGATAGAAAATCGACAATAACTCCGAGCCTAAGGCATCATAGGAGTATATAAAAAGTACCTGTAAAAAAAGCAAGAAGAGAAGCATATACTATATATCATTCTGTTCCACTACTTGCTATAGGAGCAAGTGCAGTAGCTGTCATGAGTGAAACGATAGTTACTGGTCAGGTAGACATTTGCCCCGAAGATCCAAAGAGAGCTCCAACGATAACAGGTAAAAATGCTGTATAAAGACCTACATATATAGGAAGGCCTGCTAAATCAGCATAGGCCATTGATTGTGGTATGAGTATGAGGCCGACGCTTATTCCAGCAATAATATCCCTTTGTAACACTCCTTTTTCTTTAAGCTTTTCTGCCCATGAAAGAAAAGGAAGGTATCCTCTTATATATTTGAGTATGTAGGATGTAGATCAGTCCTTCATAAAAGAACAAGTCAGTTATATAGATATATTAAGGAGTATATCATATATATGCTTACTCTTACAAGTAAATATTTTTCTATTTCTTTGAGAAAAGTCCTTTTGCCATATTCATTCACATCTCTAAGAGATCATCTTTGATATCACCATCTCCATCTTTATCAAGAAAAGATGTCAAAAGGCTAGATTCTATATCCTTGGATCATAGGATATTTCCTATATTTCAAGGCTGAAGAATTCACTCTTTATTAGCCTTTCATAAAGCTCCTAGAAGTATAGGGGCTAGATTATCAAGAGTACTTCATGCTTGCTTTCAGGATATTCCGAGTTTCTCAGATATGCTTCAGATAAGTATTTTTTTCTCTTCTCATCCAAGGATGTGCCCGAGTATTTTTTTTCCATCAGAAGTATCTATTTTTGAGTTACTTTTTAATATATCCCCATTATGATTTTTTCATAAAGCAGAAAAGAGGGAATCCACACCTTCAGGAGTGTTGGTGTTGTTTTTGAGTCATTTCAGAAGCGAGGGGAGGGCTTGAGAAAGTATGGATCCTGTAATCTTAGAGTCGATTCAAGAATTAGAAGATATTTTCTGTAGAGTCCCTGATGAAAGAATATCTCAGAGTATAGAAGTGATGTCTAAATTTGCTGACATAGTGTTGAAAGTTTAGTAAAAGTAATATATTTATAAGTATATAGTTTTACAGATAAAAGTAAAAGAATACACTTCATTATTTTTTAGTGATTTTAAATATGATATTTTCAGGAATATTTGATATTTTGGATATAAAGAATGGTCGAATCTGTATATCTACATTACTTACCTTTGAATCGTTAAGAAGGAGTCTTATAGCTTCTTGCTTAGATAAACCACGAATTACATTTCTGAGCTTTTCTGTGTAGGTATTATCTTTGTTAAGGAAATCGTGAGAAACAAGGGTGTCTATTTCTACAGTTGTTTTGATTTCAAAAGGTTTATTTTTCCTATATAGTACTGTTGAGGTACGCAGAGATTTTTCATCTATAAGAAGTATACTTTCAGCTCACTGAAGCATATTATCTTGTATAACAGATTTTAATCTATTGAGGAGTTTATTCTTATCATATATATAAGTTTTTCATATTATATGTCATTCTAGTATTATATTATTACTCTTATCTCATAATTTTATAGAGTTCTTTACTTGAATATCCATATCAAGATAACTTACTATATCGTCTATGGAGAGTATCTCAAGAGAGGTTTTGTTGAGCTCATTTTGTTTTTGGATTTTCTTTCGTAGTTGTTTTATGACTTCGCTTTTGAGCTTTTGTTCAAAAATAAG
>JAMOOA010000019.1 GCA_027066255.1 Candidatus Altimarinota bacterium
CACTTGTATTCATTGTATGAGAATAGGAGGAAGTTTTACCCCATTAAATAGTGTGGGGTCAGTTATATAACAATTATCTTACTTAAACATAGCACCGGTGCCATTTTTAACATATTTCTAAAAATGGCAAGAAATTATATAAAAGAACATTGTTTACATTTTGGTTTAGATTACCTAGTACTATATTGAACTTTTAAATCAGAGGGTATTTTCAATTCTCTCAATACTACAAACTCCCATTACTGAGAATTATGAGACTTAATCTATAATAAAAGACAAGCTGGACACCAGTATCAATACTGCATAGATTTCAACTATCAGGGATATAATATTTTTTCTTACGTAAAAGGAAGAAAGAATATCAGTATCCCTACAAACGATGCCGTTACATTCTACTGAGCTGCTTTCAGGCTTTTAGAAATAGAAGAAATAGATTATTTCATTCAATCATATTTTGATGTAGAAAGAATGAAACGATTTGATATTTGCATGGATATAGAAGATCCTATAGAAAAAGTCTGGAAAAAGTTCCGTAAGCCAAAGCAAAGATGAAAAATACATCTCTCAAAAAAATGAGAACTCGAATGAAGATGAATAGGAGAATATAATACTTCTAAAAACAGGAGACTTTTCATAAGGCTTTATAATAAAATTCAAGATATAAAGGAGTCTCGTAAGAGTAAGCTCTATTGAGATTACCTTCAAAAGAAATACGTAACAAGAGTGGAAATAGAATTTCGCAGAGAGCTTGCGAGAAACATTGATTACAGAGAACTGTATAATATCGAGACTTTAAAATCACTTTTCAAGAATTACCTCAGAAAACATACAGATATATTCAAATCTCTATCGAAAGATAAGATAACGCTCTACAGAAAACCTAAAGGATTAAGCGATGACGAAGTACAATCTATTTACTATAGACAAATGTTCAAGTCAAGTTTCTTAGGTTATGCACGAAGAATATTACAAATTTGATGATGTCCCATAAGGGTTCTCATTTGAGAATGAATATTCTTAGATTCTACAAAAGAAAAGATAGGGAAGGATATCTTTGAAGACATTAGAATCAGAGAAGATATCTTAAAAAATAAAACATATTCTCCTGAGAGACCTTGAAATAGTAATAAAAGAGGGCGTTATGAATAAGGACTTAAAGAAAATTCAATCAAAGCTCCCTTTCTATTTTAATGATGAAGAAAAACATGAAGCTAGTATTTTATTAATAAATCTTGCTCGTATTTATTTGGAAACAAAAAGAGAGGAAGAATAAAAAAATTTGCTAATCATGGAACAATACATATAACTATATTGAATTCTATAAGTTTCATTTTATATTCTAAGAACTATAGCATATGAATCCTAAATGACTCATATATTGCCGTGTATCATCAAAAAACCAAGTCAAAGAATGAAATGGTCTTTCCTCTCAAGAAAGTAAATGCAGAAGATATGCAACCGATACAATTTGAATAGAAGTTGAGAAGGTCTTCAATGAAGATTGAACAAGTGGATGAATATTTGAAAGAAAGTCTATAAGGGCATTGTTAGATTACATCGACGCAAATTCAAAGAATAGTTACATTGTAATATTTGAAGACCTTAATAGGTTATCAAGAGATATACAGGTTCACAATCTTCTCAGAAATGAATTTAGAAAAAGAGGAGTAGAACTTCAATGTCCAAACTTTCAATTTGAAGAAACTCCTGAATGATGATTTAAAGAAAATATATCTGTAGTAGTCTCTCAATACGAAAGAGAGAAGAACTTACAGAGAGTTATCGACAGGCAAACTGAAAGACTTAGGAGTGGTTTCTACTGTTATCCTGTTCCTATATGATATAAATACGCCAAAGATCCTTGTGCCTGAGGAAAAATTATAGTAAAAGATACTAATTGGAGAGCTATAAAGTCTAGCTTAGAGAAGTATGCAAGTAATGAATTAGAAAGCTTAAGGGATGTTGTAAAATTTCTTAAAAGGAAATGAACTGTAGTTTCTCATAGTTCTATAGCAAGGGCGTTCTCAAATATACTCTATACTTGATACTATACATGCGAGAAAATGTGAATCAGTAAAACACGATGAAAACATCCTGCATTTATCACAGAGATAACATTTCAGGCTATTCAAAATAAACTCTTTAATAAATCCCAAAGACTAGAAAATTATGTAACATCGAACAAAGATAGAATTGATATAAAAAAAGACTTCCCTCTTCGTGGTTTCCTATACTGTGAAAGCTCCAAGCATTTCCTAACTGGAGGGTGGAGTAGGTGAAAAAAGGCAAGATTTCCTTATTATACATTCCCACGAAAGTCTCCCTTAAGAGGAAAATCAATAAATAGGGATATTTTACATTGAGAGTTTGAGAAATTTTTGAAAAGTATACAACTTAGGGGAGATGTCTTTGAAGCATTTGAGGAGGCTGTAAATACGATTGTAGGGCAAATTAAGAACGGAGACACAGAATATAAAGAATCTTTAAAGAAAGAACTCTCACAAGTAGAAAGAAAAATCTCAAATTATCTTTCAAGAATTGGACAAACCGAAAGTGAGGCTCTTATGGAAAACTATGAAAAGAAAATCTTAGAATGTGAAAGTACAAAAAAGAAACTTTTGATAGAATTAGAGAAAGACCTAAAAAATGTTTGAACACCTTTACTTAAGAAATCTGAACTTATCAGAACTTCCCTTCAAGTATGGAAGCAGAGTTCATTAAATAATAAGAAAGAATTACTGAAAAACATGTTTCCAAAAGGAATTCCTATTACTAAAAAAAAGCAAGTTTGAACACCTACTTTTTCGCTTATCTATCAGACTCTTTTACTATGAAAAAGAGACAAAAATCAAATGGTGGAGCTAGTGAGATTCGAACTCACGTCTTGGAAGGTTGCTCATATCATAGTCTATTTTAGATACTTCATACCAAACGAGAAAATAGACAAATACGGTACGAGAAAGTTTTTCTTATACAACACGGTAGCTAAAAACTCTGTAAAAAACTAAAGTGCCATCTCGATTTAAAGTAATTCTAGAAACATCTCTCGAGAACAAGGTTTTTAGAATGATGCGACAGACAATTGTACTCATCCCCTGGGGGAGGTCGCACTAGATATTACGAGGTAATTCTAGTTTATGCAGCCATAGCAAGTGCTCCAGGAGCAAAAGCTTTTTTAGCTGCATCAGCAAAAGCTGAAAGTCTAGTTTTTCCAGTTAAGGATGAATGTGTTGATTTATGGAAGTCACAAACATCTCCCAGATAGCATATATGGCCAACGAGTCTCCCAATAGAAACCATGATTAGCCCCATATAGTGTGTCATTCTGAACTTGATTCAGAATCCCTTACCAAGATCTTCTTTACGAAAGATCCTGAAATAAATTCAGGATGACAAAAATACTACGTGTCTTTCACACAAAGTATAAAGTAAAAAACTAAAAGTCAAAGAAGTTCACGTATTCTCTACATATATGCTTCTACCACTGCTTTGTTTTCAGAAATCCTTTCCCTTCAGCACTAAAGAATTCTTCGTCTATGAGGTACTGCTGAACAACACTCCTGCTTCCGAGTTTTGATATATCTTTCACTACCGGTGTATCGTTTATAAAGCCGGTACTTCGTATCTGACGAAACTGGTAGACAGCTTCTCCATAGGTTTGAAAACATCCTACCTCTACTTCTTTTTTTTCTTCTGTTTCAGGATTTCCTTCAGAAATTATTTTCTCTGGAATCCCTATTCTCTTTGCTACTCTATTGAGAACTTTGAGGACCTTTCATTCGCTCAGTCATTCTCCATGGAGATAATCCACATCACAGATTCTAAAGAGTTGTTCTTTATGAAGCATAGCAAAACCTAATCCTATATCCTGAAAGAGCTTTACTGCTTCCACGTAATTTTTAAGAGCTGTGTTGCTAATAGTATCCATTTCATCTTTTGACATGTGAATATGTACCGATGCTCCAAGTTGTATATCGCATCCTCCTGTATCCGTTCAGATATAATGGCATTGTGGTATACAGAAATCTAATCTTTCTTCCAAGCCATCTTCATCATCCTCATCGATATCTTCTTCTTCACTATTTACTTTGTTTTTTTCATTTTCCTCCTCTACGATTTTTCTGTCTTCT